>JAGHSC010000239.1 GCA_018066065.1 Candidatus Cryptobacteroides faecihippi | reverse complement strand
AGTCAGGACGTTCCGCAGAAAGCTTCACATTCCTGAAGACGATGCCCTCAGCATGCCTGGTGAAGAATCCCCATGATGGAAGTTCCTTGAACTGAGAGAATTCCGGATAGGCCTTCGGCATCTCAGGGACCAGGTCAAGCTGCTTTGTGCCCACCATGGCGTACTCAGGGTCCGCACCGCCCGGGAACTTGATCTCGACATTCTCGAGAGTCACGTCCTTGATCCTGTTCCCTTCAAGCCCGACGATTCCGCACGGGCAGACGTTCCTTGGCTCGTCCTCAAGGGTCGGTCCCTCGAACGGACGTCCAAGGTCAGGCTTGGTGGCCGGAACTTCGGCGTAGAGATTCCTGATGGTGACGCCCTTCACCCAGCTTCCCGAAGCGGCCCTGTCACCCACGACAAGATATATTGGGTTTGCAGTGTTGAGGGACTTCAGGCTGTCGACGAGGATGTCCTCTGCGAAGCCTCCGTCGACCGCTTCGATCGCAATCGCAGAACGGAAGGTGTCGAAGACCGTGTTGTCGATGATCCTCACATTCCTGAACCCTCCCCTGCTGACGGTTCCGAACTTGATCGCACTTGCGCTCGAAGTGACGATGTTGCCCTTGATGAGGATGTTCTCGCACATGTGGTCCTTGCTGTGCGACTTGAGGCAGATGCCGTCGTCTGAAGCATCCACGAAGCAATTCTGGATGGTGGAATTCGTGCAGTCGATGATGTCGATGCCGTCGTTGTTCCAGTAGATCTTGCTGTTGACGGTGACCTTGTCGATCAAAAGGCTGTCACATCTCTCGCAGGCAATCGTCCAGTCCGGAGCATTGTTGACATTGATGCCGCTGATGGCAGCATTCTTCGAATTGAAGAGGTAGATTCCGCGTGGCCTGTGGGCTCCCCTGCCGTTGCGGAGTTCATCGTCGATGTAGCCATGTGTCGCCTGCTCGATGTAGGCCATGGCAACCTGGAGTCCCTGGCCGTCGACGACACCAAGGCCGGTGATGCCGATGTTGGAAGCCCCGTCGGAGAGGATCAGTCCAGCCACACCGTTGACTCTGAGATAGTCATAGGGGTTCGGAGAGCCGACGAGGACTGCGCCTTCCCCGAGATCGATGGTGACATTGTCCTTGAGCACTATGCTGCCCGTAAGATAGCGTCCAACCTTGAACTTCAAGACGCCGCCACCCTTCTCGCTGATGAAGTCGATGGCCTTCTGGATGGAGGTCGTGTTCAGTGTGGTTCCGTTCGATTTGATGCCGAACGAAGTCGCCATGTAGTCTGCCGCACCAAGAGGAAGAGCGATGAGGCCGACCAGGGTCGAGATCAGTATATTCCTGATGTTCATTTACTTCTGGATCTTGATTGTTTTTCCCGATGGTGTGATGCACTTGCCCGCTGCATAGTCGTAGACATAGACTCCTTCCGGCTTCACGCCAAGGATGCCTTCGCCTGCGGGATTGATGAGCTTGATTCCTTCCACCCTGGCTCCGGTGCAGCCGGAAAGGTCGACAAGGGCAGGGATGCCGGCAGATTCGATGTAGCCTTTGGAGTGCTGGTCCTTCACGGCTGCCCCCAGTGCGGCGCCGTTCCCGTCGATGCTGCCCCTACCGATGACAGCGACATTCTCAGCCCCTTCGCTCCAGATGAGAGCCTTGTGGCCGCCGAATGAGTGGATGTTTGGGGAAGCGACCAGGACGGCTCCCTCCTTGAGTTCGATCGTGACGTTGTCCTTGAGCTCGATGGCTCCGGTAAGGTAGCGTCCCACAGCGAACGAAAGGGTTCCGCCGCCATTGGCGCTGACCATGTCGACAGCCTTCTGGATGGTTGCCGTGTTGTCGGTGACTCCGTCTGTGATCGAGCCGAAGACAGCAATCTGGCAGTTGTACTGGGCGTGGGAACAAATGGCTGCAAGGGAAAGGATTGCAGCAATGATCATTCTTTTCATGGCCTTATTCCCTTACATCTTTCCTTATGATCTCAACCTTTGAAGGCTCAGCTCCGAAATCCTCGACTTCGACCCCTTCCATCCTGAGGCCCGTGACATCATCGAGGACGATGGCGGGACGGTAGTCCTTTCCAAGCACCTTGACCTTCACGTTCTTCATCTGCAGGCCATCCGTGTGGCGTACATAGAAGCCCCATGAAGGAAGCTCCTTCCAGTTTGAATATTCAGGATAGGACTTTTCGAGCTCCGGGATGGCGTCAAGGTCTGCGTCGGTGCAGCCCCTGAAGGCATAGCGAGGATTGGCGTTGCCCGGGTAGACAATCTCGATGTTCTCAAGGAGGACATTCTGGATGCGGAGGTCAGGGATGCCCTGGATGCCGCTTGGGCAGCAGTTGCGCGGAAGGTCTTCGATAGGTCCTTCATAGTTGTAGCCCGCATCTGCCTTCGTGGCAGGGACCTCGGCGTAGAAGTTCTTGATCGTCAGATCCTTGAGAGTAGGGACAAGAGAATGCGACCTTCTGAGTCCGGCCCTGATGAAGATAGGGTTTCCAGTGTGGATGCTCCGGAGCCCGTCGACCTCGACATCCTCAACGATTCCTCCGTCCACACAGGCAATCGTGATTGCGCTCCTGTAGGTGTCGAAGATGGTCATGTTCTTGAACCTGAAATGCTTGAATGTTCCTGCCGTCATGGTGCCGAACTTGATTCCGTTGGCACTGGAGCGGCCGGTGCAGTTCTCGACAAGGATGTTCTCGGAGAGGCCGTCGCGATGGTGGCTCTTGAAGCAGTACGCATCGTCGGAAGAATCTATGTAGCAATTTCTTACAACGACATTGCGGCAGTCTACCACATCCAGCCCGTCATTGTTCCAGTAGGCCTTGGCATCAACGGTGATACCTTCGATCAAAAGGCTGTCACAGAGTTCGTACTGCTGGTTCCAGCATGCCGGATTCTTGAGGGTGACATCCTTGACCGTGACATTGGTGCACTCGCGGAAGTGGATGTTCTGAGGACGGTTGGACTCCTGGAGACGCTGGAGCACCAGCTTGTCGTCGATGAGTCCCCTCTGTGCATAGTCCACTCCCCTCGTTGCGACCTCGAAGCCACGGCAGTCGACGGTACCTTCTCCGGTAAGTGCGATGTCATGCTGCTTGACGGCAAAGATGAATGCAGTCCAGTTGATGTAGGGATCCTTCACATAGTCCCATGGGTTGAGCGAGCCCAGCAGCGTGGCACCGGCCTCGAGATGCAGGGTCACTCCATCCTTCAGATAGATGGATCCGCAGACGAAGTTGCCCGGAGTAAGGATCACCCTGCCGCCTCCGTTGGCACTGGCGAAGTCGATCGCAGCCTGGATGGTGGCCGTGTTCAGTGTTTTCCCGTCAGGCTTGGCACCGAAGTCCACTGCCTTGTAGTCAGTGGCTGAAGCAATGCCGAAGAAAGACAGGAGAGCGATGGTTGGAACAATCAGTCTTTTCCTGTTCATGTCGTTTGATATAATTGTTTTCAGAGATAGCTGTCATCGACTCGGTCAATAGGCAAAAAAAATGCGACAAATCGTTTTATCTGAATTAATTACGCTTATTTCAGAGAGAATGGTGCAGTCTTTGCAGAACTTCCCGGGCCGTATGATACAAATGTAGGAAATTATTCATTTTCTTTCTTGAGAAATAGGAAGATTTTTCCGACCTTTGTATGGCTTATGCCAGGCATGGCATCATGCCAGAAAAGATTAAAGTTCAACAACAATAAAACAGATTTATCATTATGCCAAAGATGGATTTGAGCAAGTATGGTATCAAGAACGTCAAGGAAGTTCTCTACAACCCTACTTACGAAGTACTCTACAATGAAGAGACCAAGCCAGGTCTTGAAGGTTATGAGAAAGGTCAGGTAACTGAACTCGGCGCCGTCAACGTCATGACAGGTATCTACACCGGTCGTTCCCCTAAGGACAAGTACATTGTCATGGACAAGAACTCAAAGGACACCGTATGGTGGACTTCAGATGAGTACAAGAACGACAACCACCCTCTCTCAGAGAAGAACTGGAAGATCGTCAAGAAGCTCGCACAGAAGCAGCTCTCAGGCAAGCGCCTCTTCGTAGTCGATGGTTACTGCGGAACACACAAGGACACCCGCATGAAGGTCCGCTTCATCATGGAGGTCGCTTGGCAGGCACACTTCGTCACCAACATGTTCATCCGCCCTCAGAACCAGGCAGAGTTCGACCAGGAGCCAGACTTCGTAGTTTACTGCGCAGCAAAGGCAAAGGTCGAGAACTACAAGGAGATGGGTCTCAACTCAGAGACTTGCGTTGCTTTCAACGTAACTCCCAACGAGCAGGTTATCCTCAACACCTGGTACGGTGGTGAGATGAAGAAGGGTATGTTCTCAATGCAGAACTACTTCCTCCCACTCCGCGGCATCGCTTCAATGCACTGCTCTGCAAACACCGACCTCAACGGCGAGAACACCGCTATCTTCTTCGGTCTCTCAGGAACCGGCAAGACCACCCTTTCAACCGACCCTAAGCGTCTCCTCATCGGTGACGACGAGCACGGCTGGGACAACCACGGTGTCTTCAACCTCGAAGGTGGCTGCTACGCAAAGGTCATCAAGCTCGACAAGGAGTCTGAACCAGACATCTACGGTGCAATCCGCCGCGATGCTCTCCTCGAGAACGTAACAGTAGACGAGAACGGTGTCATCGACTTCGACGACAAGAGCGTTACCGAGAACACCCGCGTCTCTTACCCTATCTACCACATCAACAAGATCGTCCGCCCTGCTTCAAAGGGTCCTGCAGCAAAGCAGGTCATCTTCCTCTCAGCTGACGCATTCGGAGTCCTTCCTCCAGTTTCCATCCTCACCCCTGAGCAGACCAAGTACTACTTCCTCTCAGGCTTCACCGCAAAGCTTGCTGGTACCGAGCGTGGAATCACCGAGCCTACTCCTACCTTCTCTGCTTGCTTCGGACAGGCATTCCTCGAGCTTCACCCTACAAAGTACGCTGAGGAACTCGTCAAGAAGATGAAGAAGAGCGGTGCAAAGGCTTACCTCGTCAACACTGGCTGGAACGGTACCGGAAAGCGTATCTCAATCCGTGACACCCGTGGTATCATCGATGCAATCCTCAATGGTTCAATCGACAAGGCTCCTACCAAGCAGATCCCTTACTTCGACTTCTGTGTTCCTACAGTCCTCGAAGGCGTCGACACCGGCATCCTCGACCCACGCGACACCTACAAGAGCGCTTCAGAGTGGGAGACCAAGGCTGTTGACCTCGCAGGCCGTTTCATCAAGAACTTCAAGAAGTACGAAGGAAACAAGGCTGGCAAGGCTCTCGTAAAGGCTGGTCCACAGCTCTAATCGAAAGAATCCTCCGAATGGAGGACACAATAGAAAGAGGCATGGCTCAGGCCATGCCTCAATTTTTTTTGTACCGCTACTCGGATTTCAGTCTTTCAAGCAGACCACGGCATCCTGAGAGGATGTCATTGTACGTGGTCTCGAAGTCCCCCGTGTACCAAGGGTCGGAAACGTCACGGGACCTGCCACCTGGAGCATATTCCATCATCATGTGAACCTTCTTCATGTTTTCCGGGCTGAGCAGCCTGGAGATGAGATGGCGGTTGGACGAGTCCATGATGATGATCAAGTCGAATTGCGAAGCCTCCGCATCATCGGTCCTGTGCGCGCGATGGTCGGAAAAAGGAATGCCATGGGCATTAAGGGTCCTGCGTGCCGGCGGATAGAGTCCGTTCCCCTGCTCCTCGTAGGAGACGGCTGCGGAGTCGATCACGAACTCATCGGAGAGACCTTCCCTCCTGACAAGTTCCTTCATTATGAATTCAGCCATTGGGCTCCTGCAGATGTTCCCATGGCACACGAAAAGCAGTCTGTGCATCGTTTGTTCTGTTTGGAATGACACTGCAAAGATAATGTTTTTTCTGCCTATCTTTGCGGAAACTAAACTGCCGGCGACAGATGAAGATTGCAATCATAGGTGCTGGAGCAGCAGGCTGCTTCTGTGCGATAGAGCTGAAGAGGAGGATCCCTTCGGCTCAGGTCGACGTCTACGAGGCCGGCAGGAAGCCACTCGCCAAAGTCGCCATCACGGGCGGAGGCCGATGCAACCTGACAAACTCATTTGAAGGAATATCCTCACTGCAAGAGGTTTACCCTCGTGGTGCCAACCTCATGAAGAGGCTCTTCAAGTCATTCAACCACGAAGACACATGGAGGTGGTTCGAAGGAGAAGGCGTAAGGCTGGTTCTCCAGGAAGACAGATGCGTCTTCCCGGTCTCGCAGGATGCCATGGAGATAGTCGGCACGCTCAGCCGCAGGATGAGACAGGAAGGTGTCATTCTCCACACTGGCTTCAAGGTCACGAAACTGGGCAGGGACTGCAGCACTGGAGCATATTCACTTGAATTCGAGGGGCATGAGCCGGTGACGGCTGACAAGGTTGTGGTCACGACCGGAGGAAGTCCACGCGAGGAAGGTCTAGGATTCCTGGAAGGCCTGGAGCTCGAGACGGTGCCGCCGGTCCCATCTCTGTTCACATTCAATCTCTCCGACAGGGAAGTCCGCAGCCTGATGGGAACCGTGGTCGAGGAAGCCACAGTCTCGCTCGCAGGAACAAAGTTCACAGCCAGCGGACCGGTCCTGATCACCCACTGGGGAATGAGCGGCCCGGCCATCCTCAAGCTCTCATCCCATGCAGCCCGCCACCTTGCGGATAGCGCATGGAGAGGAAGGCTTCTGGTGAACTGGCTCGGAATCAAGGAATCGGAAGTGAGGGAAATGCTCGCAGGAATGTCACGCAGGCATGCACAGAAGCTGATTTCCAACACTCACCCGGAAGAGATTCCATCCAGGCTCTGGACTCATCTGACAGCCAAGTCCGCAGTGCGTCAGGACGCCCGATGGGCCGAGCTGGGCAGCAAGGGCATGAACAAGCTCGTCAACTCCCTCGTGAACGATGAATATGAAATCACGGGGAAGAGCCGCTTCAAGGAAGAATTCGTCACATGCGGAGGTGTTGCCCTCACAAACCTCGACCAGAACACCCTGGAAGCCAAGAAGTTCCCTGGGCTGTACTTCGCAGGGGAAGTCACGGATGTCGATGCCGTGACCGGAGGATTCAACCTCCAGACGGCATGGACAATGGGCTATGCTGTTGCTTCAGCTATTTCCTCACAGGACTAGGCCTTCCTTCCAGGATAAGCCTCCAGTGCACGCGCAAGAACAACGAGCGCTCTCTTCAGATCCTCCTTGTTCAGCGCGTACGCGATACGCACCTCATCATGGCCGAGATTCGGATCGGAATAGAATCCGGATGCAGGAGACATCAGGACGGTCTCACCCTCGTAGGAGAAGTCGGTAAGACACCACTCGCAGAACTTGTCGCTGTCGTCGATCGGAAGACGGGCGACGGTGTAGAAGGCGCCCATAGGGATCGGCGAGTAGACACCAGGGATCTTGTTCAGACCGTCGATGAGGCAGTTGCGCCTCTCGATGTACTCCTCGTAGGTGTGCATCGAGTAGCTCCTCGGAGCATCGATCGAAGCCTCTGCGACAATCTGGCCGAGAAGCGGAGGGCTCAGGCGGGCCTGGCAGAACTTCATCACGGCCTTTCTCAGCTCGGCATTCTTAGTGATCAGCGCACCGATGCGGATACCACACTCAGAGTACCTCTTGGAGACGGAATCGATCAGGACGACATTGTCCTCGATTCCCTCGAGATGGCATGCGGAGATGTAAGGCGAACCGGTGTAGATGAACTCGCGGTAGACCTCGTCGGAAAAAAGGAAGAGGTTGTACTTTGCCGAGGTCACGGATGCTGTTCATCTCCTTGCGGGTGTAGAGATAGCCGGTAGGATTGTTAGGGTTGCAGATCAGGATACCCCTTGTGCGAGGGGTGATCATCTTCTCGAGGTCATCGATCGGAGGAAGGGCGAAGCCGTCATCGATCGTCGACACGATCGGCTTGATCACTGCACCTGCAGAGATCGCGAATGCCATGTAGTTCGCGTAGGCAGGCTCCGGGACGATGATCTCATCCCCAGGGTTCAGACAGGCAAGGAAAGCGAAGAGAACCGCCTCCGAACCACCTGTGGTGATGATGATGTCATCTGCGGTGACCTTGATCTGGTACTGGTCGTAGTAGCCCACAAGTTTCTCGCGGAGTGAGCGGAAACCATCGCTTGGCGAATATTCAAGTACGGTCCTGGTCACATGCTTGAGAGCCTCCAGGCCCTCTTCAGGGGAAGGAAGGTCAGGCTGGCCGATGTTGAGTCTGTAGATCTTGACTCCTCTCTTCTCAGCAGCTTCGGCAAGTGGGAAAAGTTTGCGGATAGGAGAAGAAGGCATGAGCTCTGCTCTGGTCGATATCTGAGGTTTTGACATATCTGTGTTCGTTTTATTCTTTTTTTCAAATGTTCTGTGCAACTACATTCCGGCGCGGAAGATGGTGATCCTGATGGCTTCCTCATGTGAGGCAAGCCACTTGTCCGCATCATCCACGACAAGGACCAGATAGCCGCCGGCACCTGCTCCGGTAAGTTTGAGAGCCATCACGCCTGGCTCGGCAGAGTACTTCTCGATGTACTGAGGGACAGTGTTCTGGATCATTGCAGGGAACATAGCCACCTGAGCCTTGAACGAAGCATCGAATGACTTGGCGAAAGCATCCAGGTCCATTGCCATGATTGCATCCCAGCAAGCCTGTGAGGCCGAAGCGAGGGCACGGACCTTAGGTTCGTCGATGGACTTGCCGGTCACGACAGAGCAATTGTCCGGACGAGGATCGATAGGGACAAGGACCATGTGGGCCTCAAGCCATTGGAGAATCGTCTCATTCGAGCATGTCTCGATCGTCTCTGGCCAGAAATGGTTGTCGTAGTAATGACGTGAGAGCGCCGGCACACAGATGCCGATTGCATCCTGGGCACCGCTGATGATTCCATCATTCCTCTCAGGATTGTTCTCCATGCAGAACACAAGCCTTGCAAGCATCTCAGGGTCCATGTTGGGAAGCTGGTATGGCCAGATGCTCTTTATGACGCGACGGGTGCTGGTACTGAGTCCGCACCTGTCCCTGATCTCGAAGTTAGGCTCGACGGAAATGGTGATTGCCCATCCAGGGGCGTAGGTGCTCACATATGGCTGGTCGATCCATGTTCCCGCGATGTCGACTCGGGTCGGGATCATGCATGGTGACTTCTTGAGTTCGGTGCTGCTTCTTGCTGCAAGTCCTTCCTGGGGAGTGCGCTCGAGGACCACATATTCAATGCCCAGGGACTCGCAGAGCCTGCGCTTGTCGTCATTGCCGCCATCGGAGTTGACCACGAAGACATCCGGCTTGACGATGTCGAGGGTCGGGACGAAGTCCATGATTCCGTCGCCGGCATTGATGTATGCATCCTTGACATAGCGGATGCTCTTGACCATGAAGAGACGTTCCTGCTCCGAGTAGACACTCTTGTGATGCTTGTAGTGAAGGATTGTCTGGTCGGAACCGATTCCCACATAGAGATCGCCGTAGCTCGCAGCCTGACGGAAGAACTCGACATGACCGCTATGAAGAAGGTCGTAACAACCTGATACAAATACTTTCTTAGGCATATATTTTCGTGACAACTATTATTCTGATAAGCTGGAAATACCTGAAAGACAAGTTCTTGCCGCATCCTCATCAGGGAGGCATTCCATGATGTAGCAAGGGACCGTCATCGCGATGTCCGACAGCGTCGAGGTAAGGCTGTCCATGACACGGCGGTCCCAGCGCACACTGGAGACCGACGAGAGAAGGTAGGAATAGGCAGGGATTCCCTTGATCCTTTCGATCCTGTTGTGGGGAGCCTGCTTGAGGTTGACTATCGCGCGGACTTTCCTGCTTGTGTTCCTGTAGCATGGGGTCTTCCCACTCCATGGTGTTCCATAGACATAAAGGCTTCCATCGTGGAAACGGAGGACCGGATTGTCGTCATTCAGAAGCTGGGCTCCCTCAATGAAGTCAAGCCAGAGCCTGCTGTGTGTACTCTTTCCCGTTCCGCTCTTCCCGAGGAAAAGATTGGCCATGCCGTCATGGCTGATGACTGAGGAATGGATCAGCAGAGCCCCCTCACGGGAGGCATTGTAGGTGAACATGATCATCAAGGCCATGTTCACATAGAATCCC
The DNA here is from genome assembly GCA_018066065.1 of Candidatus Cryptobacteroides faecihippi. Classification (GTDB taxonomy): domain Bacteria; phylum Bacteroidota; class Bacteroidia; order Bacteroidales; family UBA932; genus Cryptobacteroides; species Cryptobacteroides faecihippi. The sequence goes on along the minus strand of JAGHSC010000239.1, from coordinate 7,190 downwards.
ACCGGCCTGCAGGATGGAGCCTTTCCATCCTTGAGGACAGGAGCAAAGAAGCCGTGCCTGGAATCCTCACAGAGAGTGAGGACCGCAGTTGTGAGCCCGTCAGAGCCCTTGAAGCGGAAGACCGTAGTCTCCCCCTTCCTGCCGATCGTGTAGGACGGGAGTGTGTCGTCCACATTCAGCACGATGGTCTCTCCTTCCATGGAAGACTCTGATTCCGGAGCCTTGACCGTGAGCGTGAACAGTTCCTGCATGTCATCCGCAACACGGAAAGGCTCGTACTGTGAGAGGTCCAGGGTAAAGTTGGAGTAAGACTCCGGAAGTTCATCCCGGCTCTGCACGAAAGTCCTTGGCGGAACCTCGTCGCCTGCACGTGTCGGAAGCACAGGGAAAAGCTCTCCCATGGCGGCACGGCAGATACGTTCGAGCACGGGGCCGGTGCACTCCATGAATGAATACGGAGCACAGACTTCGAGCCCGAACACGAAGCCACCGACGCTGTAGTGACGTGTTTCCCTGTCCATCATGCTATTCCTCCACGAGACCTATCTCGGCGAACTTGGAGGCGAGAGCCTCGCAGTCCTTCTGTGCGACTTCAGGTGTGACATCATACCTCTTGCAGAGGAGGTCAACCATGTCCGAGACCGTGAAGTCCACATCCTGAAGACTCTCCCAAAGGTAGGCCGATGTTTCATTCAGACGTACAAGACTGGTGAAGTTGATGGTCTTGTCACTCTCGGCAGAGAGCACTCTCTCACCGCATATGTCGCGCAGGACGAATCCTTTTCTCAGTTTCATGACAAATATCATTTAGTCGGGATACGGATCTTCTGTCCGTCCCTGATGTTTTCTCCAATGTGATTGTAATCCATGATGTCCTTGACGGACACGCCAGGATAACGGTTGGCAATCTTGGTCAGGGTGTCCCCCTTCCTGATAACGTACTCCACATACTCCGGTGCCGTTTTCTGCTCAGGCTCAGCTGTTTCCTGAGTGATTGCCCTTGAAACGGTGTCGGCAGGGGCGGCTTTCGCCACGGTGTCCCTTGCTTCCGCCGCAGGAGCCGGTGCCGAAGGCTTGGCAGGTGCAGGCGCCGGTGCTGCCGACTTGGCAGGTGCAGGGACAGACTTGTAGATGTAGATGTTCTGGCCGATGGAGATCGTGTTGCTTCTCAGATGGTTCCACTTCTTGAGCTGATCGACGGAGACACGGTACTTCGAAGCGATCTTTCCGAGTGAATCGCCTTTCTTGACCTTGTAGGTTACCCTGTCGGTGACAGTTGCACCGGAGGAGCGGGAAGTCGTCGAGGCGGATTCAAGGAGTGTTCTCTGCTCCAGATACTGGTCGGCCTTGTAGGTGTAGACAGAGTCCTCGTTGGCGAGGAAAGCGGCCGTGTACTGGTAAGGGAGCCTGAGGATGTAAGTCTTGGTGTCGCCAGGGATCAGGTCCTTGACGTACTGAGGATTGATGCCTCTGAGCTCATCCATGGAGATTCCAACGAGGTCACTGACCTGCTGGAAATGGAGATTGCGGCGGATCTCGAACGTGTCGACCTGGGCCGGCATCTCGATTGCGCCTGAGGCGAGTCCATATTCCTTGCTGTACTTAAGGCCGTACATTGCTCCCACAAAGGCAGGGACATAGCCTCTGGTTTCCCTCGGAAGGTACTTGTAGACATTCCAGTAGTCCCTGCTTCCTCCCCTCCTGATTGCCTTGTTGACATTGCCCGGGCCGCAGTTGTAGGATGAGATCGCAAGGTTCCAGTCCCCGAAGAGCTTGTAGAGGTCCATCATGTACCTTGCGGCGGCATCGGCTGACTTGAATGGGTCACGGCGCTCGTCCACGAGGGAGTTGACCTCAAGTCCGTAGCTCTTCGCCGTCTTGATCATGAACTGCCACATTCCGACCGCACCGACTCTCGAGACAGCGTTCGGGTTGAGTGCGGATTCGATGATGGAAACGTATTTCAGCTCGTCAGGAAGGCCGTACCTGCTGAAAGTCTCTTCGAAGATCGGCATGTAGTACTGTGCAAGAGCCAGCATGTTGCTGACTCTCTTCGGCATCTTCTCGGAGTAGAGGATCATGTAGTTGCGGACCGTCTCGTTGTAAGGCAGGGCGATGACTGAATTCAGTTTCTCGAGCCTGCGCTGGAGCTCTGCATCGGACACCTTGGAGGTGAAATGGATCGAATCCATGTCGAACTCTGGCTCGAACGGCTGGTCCTTGGACTGTCTGTGGAGGTACCAGATGTTCATCAGGCTGTCGGTGACTTCCGGTGTGAAGTCATCAGGGTTGAGCCACACATCATGCTTGCGCTCATTCTCCTGATAGATGCTGAGCATCTCCTGGGTGACGCTGTCACGCTCATGGGCGTCCTTCCTCTCGGCATCCAGCAGCGACATGAGCGAATCAAGCCTTGCCTTCAGTACGACATTCTCCTTCTTCAGCTTTCCCCTTGACTGTGCGTCAGCCTCGACCGGAGACAATGCCAGCAGGATCAGGATGGAGGAGAAAAGTGCTATGATTGTATTCTTCATCTGGTTTCTGAAACCTAAAAGGTGAAGCCTATCCTCAGGCCATAGGCACTGCTCCCGAGAGGACCTCCCCTGAAGCCTCCACGTACCGGAGCAAGAGCATATTCATTGTCAGGAGTGATCACCGTGGGGGTGACCTTCATCGCCAGCTCATTGCTGACGTCGAAATCCTGCATGTAGGCAAAGACATTCGCATCTATGACCTGGATGAGGTAGAAGCCCGCGATGGCAAGCACGGAGTAGTCCCTGTACCGTCGGAACACATCCCTGTAGTACAGAGCCGTCTCGCCCGTGATCTGCCCGGTGTAGCCTCCGGCCGGATCGGTGGCCTCATTGTAGATGCGTCTGTATTTCTCGTAGTTGCGCTTGTTGACTGAATAGTAGTGACAGGCTCCCATGATGGTTCCCCAGTAGATAGGGACTTTCCAGTACTCACCGTTGTAGCACTGCCCGAGTCCCGGGAGGAGGATGGAATAGACCGTGGCCTTTCCGGCCTGGTTCTTCACGTCCTTCTTGTAGTTGACCATTTCATCCATGAGAGTTGCCCAGTAGATGAATCCTGCACTGGCGAACATGTATGAAGCCATGTCCTTCGCATGCTTGTCCGGAGTCAGGGGTGTCTGCGGGTCAAGCTCGAAGGCGGCATCGAATGCCTTCTTCGATGCATTGTACTGGCTCTTGTAGTGGAAGCCGAGTCCGAGTGTGGCACCAAGGCCGCCATAGACGATCGGCAGCTTCCATGCCTGGTGGTTGTAGTACTGTCCCGAACCGATGAAGACCGTCGACCCACCGAACAGGGTTCCGATCCTCAAGGTGCTGTCCCGGTGGATGACTCCATGGGAGAACTCCTTGAATGAGAACATCTTGTCGACGGAATCCTTGCTGGCGGTCGTGTCTGCCGGATTGTTGTAGTTCTGCGAGAATGCCTCCTCCTTGAACTGGGCCTTGGAGCCGATGGAGAAAGTGCACAGCAAAGCCAGCACCAGGGAGAGTCTGAGAGTATGTTTTCCGAATGCCAGCATCTAGATGTCCGAATCCTCCAGGGCCTTGAGGAACTTGGAGACCTCTTCGTCGGAGTTGAAGCGGATGGTCATCGTTCCCTTGCCGGAAGCTGAGCGCTTCAGGCTTATGCTGTTGTCGAAATACTTCCCGATGTGCTCGAGCACGCGATAGTAGTCGTCAGGAAGGTCCTGGACCTTCTGGGCAGGCTTCGGCCTTGCGCCCTTGGCGATCCTGCGGACCTTCTCCTCGAGTTCCCTGACGGAAAGGCCTTCCTTGATCGTGAGGTCGCAGAGAAGCTCCTGGACATTGGAATCCTCAAGGCTGAGAAGAGCCTTGGCATGTCCCGTGCTGAGCAGGCCGGCCTTGAGGTCGTGCTGCACCTTTGCAGGAAGCTTGAGAAGCGTGAGGCAGTTGGTGACGGACACTCTGTTCTTGCCGACCCTCTGGGCCATCTGCTCCTGGGTCAGGCTGCATTCGTCGATAAGCCTCTGATAGCTCATGGCCACCTCGATCGGGTCAAGATCCTGCCTCTGGATGTTCTCGACGATCGCCATCTCGAGCATTCCCTGGTCATCGGCTGCACGGACGTAGGCAGGGATGACATCCATCCCGGCCATCTTCGAAGCCCTGAACCTGCGCTCACCGCTGATGATCTGGTACCTGTCCCCGGATTTCCTGACGGAGATAGGCTGGATCAGGCCGAAGGTACGGATCGAATCACAGAGCTCGGAGAGAGCCTCGTCATCGAATTCCATTCGCGGCTGGAAAGGATTCGCCTCGATCAGCTCGACAGGGATGCGCAGAATGTCACCGTAGTCCTGTACCGGCTTGGTTCCGACCAGCTGCTTGTTCACATATCCGACTGGTTTCCTCTGAGGGGCCACGACTTCAGGCATCTCGCCCAGAAGTGCGCTGAGACCCTTTCCCAGTCCTCTTGGTTGTTTGTTGCTCATCTTACAATTCGTTCTTTTCCAAAACTTCCTTGGCGAGGTTCATGTAGTTCGACGTACCATTGCTGACCACATCGTAGAGGATGATAGGCTTGCCATGGGACGGAGCCTCGCTCAGGCGGATGCTTCTCTGGATGATGGTGTTGAACACCATGTCCTTGAAATGTTCCTTCAGCTCGTTGTACACCTGGGTGTGGACCCTGGTCCTTCCGTCGAACATGGTGACGACGAAGCCCTCGATCGTCAGAGCCGGGTTCACACCGTTCTGCACAAGCCTGATGGTCTGCAGAAGCTTTCCGAGACCTTCAAGGGCAAAGAACTCAGGCTGGACTGGAATGAGCACGGAATCAGCTGCCGTGAGGGAGTTGATGGTGATCAGCCCAAGCGAAGGGGAACAGTCGATTATGATGAAGTCATAGTCCTCGCGGACAGGGTCAAGGGCCCTCTTGAGGATGGATTCACGGTTCTCGGTCTCAAGCATCTCGATCTCCACACCGACAAGATTGATGTGGGAAGGGATGAGATGGAGGTTCGGGATCTCAGTCTGCACAAGGGCATCGCGGACATCGATGACGCCTTCCATCACCTCGTAGAGCGTCCTTTTCTGGTCGTTCTCAGGAGGGAAGTTTAGACCCGAAGTCGTGTTGGCCTGAGGATCCGCATCGATGATGAGGACCTTCTTCTCAAGTACAGCCAGTGATGCTGCAAGGTTGATGGCGGTGGTAGTCTTTCCCACACCGCCCTTCTGGTTTGCTATTGCTATGACTTTTCCCATCTTTCTGAAGGATATTCTTTCAACTTACAAATATAATAATAATATCCCGAACTATACAGGGTCGACATCAAGGGAAATGTGCCCGGCATACTTCTTTTCCTTCTCGAAAAGTGCAACCGACGAGGCCAGGGCCGCCTTGTTTGAGGCAAGAGCCTTGTCCTTCGGCAGAAGCACTCTGATGCACCTTATGTGCTGTCCGGAAACCTTGTCGACCTCCGGAGAGTAAGGGCCGATGACCTTGACCGCAGAATTCATGCCTGAAGACCTGATTGCCCTGAAAAGTTCGGACGACATGAAGCCGGCACGCGCCTCGCTGTAATCCTTGATGACGATCCCGATGACCCTGGAATACGGAGGATAGCCAAACACTTTCCTCTCCTCCAGGAAGCGGCCAAGCATCGCCTGACTGTCCAGCGTCCCGTCAATAGTCTGGTAGACAGGATGTTCCGGCTGGGATGTCTGGATGACGAACAGTCCCTTCTCTCCCCTTCTGCCGCATCGGCCGCGGAACTGTTCCAGAAGGTGAAGGCCCTTCTCGTCGGCGCGGTAGTCCTCCTGCCCGAGGATCGTGTCCGCCTGAAGGACGGCCACAAGGGTAAGGCCGCTGAAGTCGAATCCCTTGGCAACGATCTGGGTACCGACAAGGATGTCGATGGCCCCTTTCGAGAAATCCTTTATGACAGAGGTGCTGAACTGCCTGTCGCGAGCGGTGTCTCCATCCAGCCTGGCCACACGGGCCTCCGGGAAAAGCGCCTTGACCTCCTCCTCGATCTTCTGTGTTCCCGCGCCCATCGGAGCCAGCTTGCCTCCGCACTTGGGACACGCACCTGAATATTCAATCGTTCTGCCGCAGTAGTGGCACACGAGCCGCTGCGACCCGTCCGCACGCCTGTGCAGGCTCATGGCGACGTTGCACCTGCTGCACTTGACGATCTCGCCGCACTCTTCGCACTGGACAGTCGGCGAGTAGGCTCTACGCTCGCGGAGGATAAGCACCTGCTGGTGCAGGCTGAGCCGCTCTCCGATGTGGGCGATGAGCTTGCGGGAGAAGCTTCCCACCATGCCCCTCTTGCGCCTCTCGGCAATCGTGTCGATGACCTCCACATCCGAATCCGCAGCCTCGAAGTACCTCCTGGTGAGGGTCACGAGGCCGAAGCGTCCGACGCTGCAGTTGTACAGGCTTTCCAGCGACGGAGTGGCAGAGCCCAGCAGGACTGAAGCCCCGAAGACACCGGCCAGCATGATCGCTGCCTCGCGGCCGTTGTAGCGCGGAGCAGGATTGTCCTGCTTGTAGGAAGTGTCATGCTCCTCGTCGACGATGACAAGTCCCAGGTCCCTGTGAGGCAGGAATATGCTCGAGCGCGTGCCCATTACCACGTAAGGACGGCTCTTGATGAATGCAGCGGTGTCATGCCTGGACAGGACAGTCTCCGCGGAATGGAACACCCGGAGGCTGCCGGGAAAGGCCTCCTGCATCCTGTCCTCCAGCTGGCGGCTGAGTGCGATCTCCGGAACAAGGATCAGGACATTGCGTCCCTTCGCAAGGGTCTCGGAGGCCAGCTTGAGATAGATTTCCGTCTTGCCGGAGCCTGTCACACCATGAAGGAGAACCGGCTTGCGTGCCGACATGAGAGTCTTTACCTCGGCGCAGGCCTTCTCCTGAGCCTCGGAGAGGACAGGGACGGCTGCATCACCGATGTGCCATTCAGGATCCGAGGTGCCAGCCTTCTCCATCGAGACTCTCACGGATGAGACCTCTGCACGGATCGAGGCGATTTCCTCCTCGAGCCTTGCCTTGACCTCGCCCTTCCTGGCGCGTCCCAACGCGTCCAGACGGCGCTCAAGGCGTTCCTCAAGCCGTGCAATCCTCGCCTCGAGCCTGGCTTGCTCCTTCTCGATGCGCGCAGCCTTACGGCCCTCGACACGGGAGCG
>JAGHSC010000274.1 GCA_018066065.1 Candidatus Cryptobacteroides faecihippi | reverse complement strand
GAATCAATTAATATGAAAAAGATTGTCATTTTCCTTCTTGCCTCCTTGGTCGCTTTGCCGATGGCTGCCGGAAACAAGGTCAAGGATTCCAAGACCACCTATGCCAAGGATGCTCTGACTCCATATGACCAGAGCGGTCAGCTCGCAGGAGCAATCAGTGTCTTCTACAAGGATGGAGTCCAGGAGACATGCGGCATCGGTTATGCTGACGCAGCAGCGCACCGGCCGATCACGATGAAGGATTCCTACGTGCAGTGTTCCCAGACCAAGGGATTCTGCGGAGTCACGATCGCCAAGCTTGTCGAGCAGGGCAAGATCTCGCTTGACGATCCTGTCGCAAAGTATCTTCCGGAGTTCGGGACTCTCTGGGTCCTCGCTGAGGAAAAGGACGGTGTACGCACTCTCAAGAAAGCTCAGAACGTCCTGACCGTCAGGATGGTACTTAACCACACAGGTGGATTCCCATTCGAGTGCAGCGCCAAGCGCAACGATGTACGCGGCGGTGGATGGAGCGGTGGCGCTCCTCTCCGCCAGGTCGCTTCGATCGCAGCTGGCTCTCCGATCATGTTCGAGCCAGGCACTGCCGTGCAGTATTCCAACACGGGAATCGACATCGGTGCGGCTATCGTCGAGGTCGTGACCGGAATGAAGTGGGAGGACTATCTCAAGAAGGAAGTCCTTGACCCTCTTGGCATGAAGTCAAGCTGGTTCTGGCCGACCGACAAGCAGCTCAGGAAGCAGGTCGAGATGTATGTCGGGCAGGAGAATGCTCCAGCGGTCAGGATCGAGGAGAATCCTTGGCAGCAGCGCCCATACAATGATTCCCATGTCTTCGCCTCTGCAGGCGCCGGTCTCTGGACCACCGCCGAGGATCAGCTCAAGTTCTACAAGATGCTCATGAACCTTGGTGTCGGTGACAATGGCGTCAGGATCCTCAAGGAAGAAACCGTCAAGTCCATCCTGGCCACCTCTACCCGTCCGGAAGGACTCGGTGGCTACTCTCTCGGACTGGATGTGACCCCGGGAGGTGACGACTGCTGGTTCGGCCATGGCGGCGCATGGGGAACAACCTGCTACGTCAACTGGAACAGGAAGGAACTCAAGCTCTGGGTCGTCCAGATCTCAGGTGGCCCTCAGCCTTGGGGTGCTGCAGTTGCGAAGGCTGCGGAGGATTTCTTCCAGTCTGTCGTCAATGTCTCTGATTCCTACACCGGAAGGTTGAAGTAGACCTGAATGCCATGACACCGCAGGAAGTGTTGAAGGAATACTGGGGCTATGATGGTTTCCGTCCTATGCAGGAGGAAATCATCGAAGCCGCAGTCGAGGGGAAGGATGTCCTTGCAATCATGCCGACGGGAGGCGGAAAGTCAATCTGCTTCCAGGTCCCTGGCCTGATGGCGGACGGACTCACGATCGTGGTCACTCCGCTCATTGCCTTGATGAAGGATCAGGTGCAGAATCTGTGTGACAGGGGAGTGAAGGCCATTGCGATCCATGCCGGCATGTCCCGGCATGAGGTCGACCTGGCTCTCAACCATGCCGCCTATGGCGATGTGAAGTTCCTCTATCTGTCTCCGGAGCGTCTGGGGACCATGCTTTTCAAGTCTTACATCGATGTCCTGGATGTCAGCTACATCGTTGTCGACGAAGCTCACTGCATCTCGCTGTGGGGCTATGATTTCCGTCCGGACTATCTCCGGATCGGAGAATTGAGGGAGATCATCGACGCTCCGGTCATCGCTCTGACGGCAACGGCGACTCCATCCGTTGCGGATGACATCACCGAGCGTCTCCGTTTCCGCGAGAAACTTATCCTCAAGAGCGGTTTCGAACGCCCGAACCTTTCCTATGTCGTCCGCAGGGCAGAGGACAAGCTTTCGCAGATCATCAATGTCTGCAATGGCGTTCCTGGCAGCGGCATCGTGTACGCACGCAACCGCAGGAAGTGCGAGGAACTGGCCTCTATGCTGTCCGCAGAGGGAATCTCTGCCAGTTTCTATCATGCCGGTCTCGGGGGACAGACCAGGGCCGAGCGCCAGGCTGCCTGGAAGGATGGTTCCATCCGCGTGATGGTCTGCACGAATGCCTTCGGAATGGGCATCGACAAGCCGGATGTGCGTTTTGTGCTCCACTATGACCTTCCTGAGAGCCCTGAAGCCTACTTCCAGGAGGCAGGACGTGCCGGGCGAGACGGGAAGCGTTCCTACGCAGTCCAGCTCTGGAACGGAATCGACCTGAGGCGCGCCAAGCAGGTTGAGGACGCCTCCTTCCCATCACTGGAGTACATAGAGGATGTGTACCAGAAGCTGCACATGTTCTTCGAGATCCCGTATGACACGGGAGAGGGGAGGCAGCTGAAGTTCCGCATCGAGGAGTTCTGCCAGCGCTATTCGCTCCAGAGGTCGAATGTGTTCCATGCGCTGAAGTACCTGGAGAGGACCGAGCACCTCTCATATTCAGAGGAAGTGGATGTCGCAACCAAGGTCAGGATCTCCGTGGACAGGAGGGCCCTCTACGAGATTGAGCTTCCCGAGAGGGCGATGGCTGACCTTCTGGAGGTTCTGATGCGCAGCTACACTGCCATCTTCTCCTTCCTGCAGCCCATCGATGAGGAATATGTGGCCCGCCGTCTTTCTACCACTGTTCCGCAGCTCAGGCAGCTTCTCTACCGCCTTTCGCTGGAACATGTCATCAACTACGTGCCTGCCGACCATGCTGACGTCGTCTTCCTCAGGCACGACCGCCTCCATCCCGGGAATGTCAACCTCATGCCATCGCGCTACCGCATGCTGAAGGACAGCTACCGTACGCGCGTCCAGGCAATGATTGAATATGTGTCAGAGGAGAATGAGTGCCGCTCGGTCCATCTTCTCCGCTATTTCGGCCAGGAGGATTCACATGAATGCGGAACATGCGATGTGTGCCGTGCCAGGGGAAAGGCCAGGCAGGCCGGATCAGAGTCCCTCAGTGACGTGACCAGGAAGAAGCTTGTAGATTTCATCTCCTCACGCGGAGGCCACTATACCACGCAGGACATCATGGCGGAATTCGGAAACCCTTCCAATGAAGTGTCGCCGGATTATCTTTCAATTCTTAGGGTGCTGATAGACGAGGGCACCGTCCCTGTCTACGAAGACTGATCCAGGATCTACTCAATGACAAGCCCGTCGTAGGCTGGCCGGACGATTGACCTGATGTTCCTTTCCCTGCAGAGCTTTTCCAGAGCGATGCTGAAATCCTCGCACTTGGGGAATGTGTGCGACAGGTGGGTCAGCCATGTGTGTTCGGCTCCGATCCTGTCAGCCAGCTCAAGTGTCTCGTCCAGGCTGAAGTGCGAGTGATGCGGCTTGTAACTCACAGTGTTGAGCGTCAGGTGTTTCAGCCCCTTGAGCTTCTCCAGTTCGGCGTCATCGATCGAGCTCATGTCCGTGATGTAGGCGATGTCTCCGAACCTGAATCCAAGTACCGGAAGCTTTCCGTGCAGGCCTCTGATCGGTATCACCCTGACTCCTTCTGCCACAGTTTCTTCCGCTGTCGGCACCGCATCTGTGATCATGTCATCGATGCATCTTCCCGTGGGGACAAACGATCCGTCCGGCATCCTGTAGCTGTAGCCGACATCATGCACCCAGACAAGCTCTCGCCCGTCATTGTTCGGATGGACGATGAATGGCTTTTCCGTGATGACATGCATGTGCCACTCCGGGGCTCCTGGATACTTCGGGAAGGTGAAGACGTATGGATATTCCCTGATGAGATCTTCCAGTACATTCCTTTCGCAGTAGATCTCTGCAGAGCGTCTGTCGATGTAGTTAAGGGACCTGACATCATCCAGGCCACCTGTGTGGTCCTTGTGGTTGTGGGTCAGGAGAATCGCATCAAGATGGCTGATGCCCTGTGAGAGCATCTGCATCCTGAAGTCGGGACCTGCATCGACAATGATCCTGAGCCCACCGTACTCTACCAGGGCAGAAGCCCTGAATCTCTTGTCCTTCCTGTCCGTTGAACTGCACACTGCACAGCGGCATCCAATGATCGGAACTCCCTGTGATGTTCCTGTGCCCAGGAATGTCAGTCTTGCCTTGTCTTCTGTCATGTCTTCTGCTTCTAGATGATCGTGTCTTCGATCATGTTGACCAATGCCGGGTCATAGCTCCTTTCAAGGCGGATGTAGTTGCCCGTATAGCCTCCCATCTTCCCGTCCTTTACGTCCGATTCCCAGAGGACCTGGCTGTGTCTTCCCCTGTTCTTCTCGATGAATTCCGTGTTAAGTTCCCTGCAAAGCTCTTCGAGCCTTGCGACGCGCTCCGTCTTGACCGAGTCCTTGACCTGATCCTTCCAGCCGGCAGCGACCGTGCCTGGTCTCCTGGAGTAGGGGAACACATGGATAAAGGCAGGCTTGACCCTGTCCTTCAGGAAGTTGTAGGTCTCTTCGAAGAGTTCGTCTGTCTCTCCCGGAAGCCCGGCAATCACATCGATGCCGAAGAATACATAGGGCTTGAGGTTGGCTCCTGGCTCTCCCGGCCTAGGGTCCATGACGGATCGGATGTAGTCGATCCTGTCGGCGAAGAAGGCTGTGTCGTAGCGCCTTCCCACACGCTTGAGAATCGTGTCTGAACCAGACTGGAGAGGGATGTGGAAATGAGGCTGGAACTTTGTCCCGGATGCGCTCCAGTTGATGATCTCCTCCGTGATGAGGTTCGGCTCGATCGACGAGATTCTGTAGCGTTCGATGCCTTCCACCTTGTCCAGCTTCTTCAGGAGGTCCAGGAACGATTCTCCGGTGGTCCTGCCGAAGTCTCCGGTGTTGACTCCGGTGATGACGACTTCCTTGATTCCGGACTCGGCGATCTTCTCCGCCTGGGCAAGCACTTCCTCTATCGGGATATTCCTGGAGCGACCTCTTGCAAACGGCACCGTGCAGTACGCGCAGAAGTTGTTGCATCCGTCCTGTACCTTGAGGAAGGACCTGGTCCTTTCCTCTGAGG
>JAGHSC010000268.1 GCA_018066065.1 Candidatus Cryptobacteroides faecihippi | reverse complement strand
TCGTAGCCATTGCTCTTTGGATTCTTGACCCAGTCCCTGACGCGATCCGGCTTGTAGCGGTAGAGCCCGGTGATGATCGAGAATATGTGGTAGCAGAGATCACGCTCACTCTCGCGGCCCATGGCATCAGGCGTGAAGATGATCCTCAGCGCGTAGAGGTCATAGACCTGGTCGAACGTGACATTCTTTGTCTGCATCTTGTGCCAGATCGAATAAGGAGTCTTGACCCTCTTGCGGATGATGAAGTTGAATCCGGCACGCTGGAGAGCCTCGTTGATCGGAGCGATGAACTCATCGATCTGATGCTCCTGACCGGAGAGGTTCCGGTCGACAAGCCCGGTGATCTCGCTGTAGGCATCGGGCTCCTTGTACTAGAGCCAGATGTTCTCCATCTCGGACTTCATCTCGTAAAGGCCCAGACGGTGGGCGAGTGGGATGAAGATGAACATCGTCTCGCTGAGAATCTTGTCCCTCTTGTACTCCGGCATGAAATCGATCGTCCTGCAGTTGTGCAGACGGTCCGCAAGCTTGATCAGGACAACCCTGACATCGTCGTTGAGAGTCAGGAGGATCCTCTTGAAATTCTCGGCCTGTAGGCTGCTTTCCTCCTTGAGAAGGTTCTTGCTCCTGTCCTCGTTGTCAAGCACATTCTTGATCTTTGTCAGTCCATCGACCAGCGAGGCGATCTTCTCCCCGAAAAGATTGCGGATGTCGTCGATCGTGTAGTTCGTGTCTTCCACGACATCATGGAGCAAGGCAGCGGCAATCGACTTGTAGCCAAGGCCGATGTCATTGACGACTATGCTTGCCACAGCGATCGGATGTATCATGTAAGGATCGCCGGAACGTCGGCGCACATTCTTGTGAGCCTCGTTGGCGAAATCAAAAGCCTTCTGTACAACAGCCAGCTCCTTCTCGTTCGCGCACCTTTTCTCGGCCGCAGCCCTGAGCTTGGCGTAGCTTTCACGGATCATCTCATGATCCTTCTCTGTGAATTGTGAAATGCTCATATTTCTTCTTCTACAGGTTTTTTCTTGATGGCATCCTCGATCTCCTGGTCGCTGTCAAGACCGACTACCGTCTGGAATGAGTAGGAGACCTGGGCACCCAGGAGGATGATCAACCATCCGAATCTCAGCCACATCATGAAGAGAGGGATTGCAGCAATCGTACCGTAGACGGCATTCTGCCTCATGACGAGCACCTGGGTCTCGATGTAGAGGTACTGGAGGACAGTGAAGGCAACACCTGAGAAGATGGCGGACTTCAATGCGAACCGGTACTGCACCTTGGCCGCAGGGATGAACTTGTACATCGCCGAGAAGATCATGACGGCGACGGCTGCAGTGATCGACCATCCGAGGAATGAACTGATTGCGTCTGAGACGCCCATCCATTTCGGAAAGAGATCAAGTATGTGGGAGTAGATGATTGTTCCGGAATAAAGCACGATGATGATGAAAGGGGAGAGGATCATGATGAGGAAGTCGATCCCCAGGCTCTTGAAGAAGGACCTGTCAGGATTCTTCACTCCCCAGACATTGTTGAACACTTTCTCGACGCGCATCATCATCCAGATGACGAGCCAGACGAACATCAAGGCACTGATCAGTCCGAAGACACCGTTCGTGGCCGATGCGATGATCTTGTCAGAGGCCTCAAGAAGCGTCTGGATGAGATCCTTGCCCACGTCAAGGGACAGGAGCATTGTCTTGAGCTTGTCCCCAAGGCCGAAACCGCCTGTGACGGCGAATGCAACTGCGATGAATGGCACGAAGGCCATCGCGCAGAAATAGCTCAGCGCAACGGATTGGAAGCCAATGGCACGCTCCGCAAAGAGCTGGAGTGTCAGATACATGATCTAGACAACCTTCACCAGCTTCGCCTTGGCCTTGCCGACGTCTGACAGAACCATGTTCCAGATGTCCTCCGTGATGAACTTCCTCACCCAGCGGGCAAAGCATCTTATCTTGAATATTCCTTCAGCGAGCTTTCCCATGGTCAAAAGAGCGTTGGTTCTACAGGGTCATCTTCAACACGGGCGGAAGCTGCTGCAGGTGAAGAGGATGCAGGGATCATGGCCATGAATTCAGCCTCGTCCATGATGCGGACTCCGAGTGCTTCCGCCTTGCGGATCTTCTCAGGGCCAGGCTTGCTTCCGGCCAGCAGGAATGATGTCTTTCCGCTGACGGAACTGCCGTTCTTTCCACCATTGATCTCGACAAGATGCTTCATCTCATCCCTGGAGATGGAGAAGTTTCCGGAGATCACGATCGTCATGCCGGCAAGGACGTCGGAGACATCCTCGGTCACATCCATCGAGAACTTGAGCCCGGCATTCCTCAATGAAGCGATCATCTCCTGATGCTTCGGGTCGGAGAAGTAGGCAACAACGCTGTCCGCGATGACATCTCCGATGTCCTCCACCTCGAGAAGCTGCTCCCTCGTGGCAGACGCAAGCGAGTCTATGTCGCGGAAATGCTTGGCCATCGACTTGGCCGTCGTCTCGCCGACAAAGCGGATTCCAAGGGCATGAAGGACACGCTCGAACGGAACCGAACGGGATTCCGCAAGGCTGTCCAGGAATCTCTGGGCGGATCTTTCCTTCCATCCATCCAGGACCATGAGCTGGTTCTTGGAAAGAGTGTAGAGGTCGGCAGGGGTGCGTACCAGGCCGAGATTGTAGAGCTGGTCAACGGTGGCGTCACCTGCGAGCACGTTCATTGCCTTGCGGCTCATGAAATGCACCAGCTTGCCCTTGATCTGGGTAGGGCAGCCATCAGTGTTGGGACAGAACCACTTGGCCTCATCCTCAGCCTTGACAAGCCTCGTGCCGCAGTCCGGGCAGAACTCCGGGAAGACCGGGCTGATGGCGATCACAGGCCTCTGGGAGAGATCCACGTCGATGATCTTCGGGTTGATCTCGCCGCCCTTGATGACCTTGACCATGTCGCCGACACGGATGTCGAGCTGCTTCATGAAATCCTCATTGTTCAGCGTAGCTCTCCTGACGACAGTGCCGGAAAGCTGGACAGGAGCAAGGTTTGCCACCGGAGTGACGGCACCTGTGCGCCCGACCTGGTAGTCGATGGAGAGAAGCTCGGTGAGGACTTCCTCAGCCTTGAACTTGAAGGCAACCGCCCACTTCGGAGACTTGGCGGTGTAGCCAAGAGTGCTCTGGTAGGCAAGTTCGTTGATCTTTATCACGATGCCGTCGGTAGCGAACGGAAGGAACTTCCTTTCGACATCCCAATGGCTGATGTATTCTTCAATCTCGGAGATTCCATGGACGATCCTGCGCTCCGCGGAAACGGGAAGGCCCCAGGACGCAGCGGCCTTGAGGGCAGCGTCATGGGTAGGGAAGGAGACGCTCTGGGCAGGGACATGGTAGAGTGTGCACATCAGGCCGCGCCTGCCCACCTCATTGGGATCCAGGAGCTTGAGCGATCCGGAAGCAGCATTCCTAGGATTGGCGAATGGGGCTTCGTCGTTCTCCTCCCGCTCCTTGTTCAGCCTCTCGAACGACTCGTAAGGCATCAGGATCTCACCACGGATCTCGAACTCTTCAGGCCATCCGCTTCCGGAAAGGACCTGAGGCACATTCTTGATCCTCCTGACATTCTCGGTCACATCGTCGCCGACTGCACCATCCCCACGGGTAAGAGCCCTGAAGAGCCTGCCGTTCCTGTAGGTAAGGCAGATTGCGGTGCCGTCGAACTTCAGCTCGCATGAATATGTGAAGCTCACGTCTCCGAGTTCCTTCTCGGCCCTGCGCACGAAATCCTCGATCTCGGAGATGCTGTAGGTGTTGCCCAGCGAAAGCATCGGGTACCTGTGAGGGTACTGAGCAAACTCCTTCCGCGCAGCGGAATCGCGCACAGGGGCATCGTCAAGGTCGCTTCCGACCTTCTGGGTAGGGGAATCAGGGGTGAGCAGGTCAGGGTACATCCTCTCGAGATCCTCGAGTTCACGCATGAGGTGGTCGTACTCGAAATCGCTCATCGTCGGAGCGTTCTCGACATAGTACTTCCTGCTGTTCTCCCAGAGAATGCTCCGGAGTTCATTGATCCTGTCTGATGCCTGCTTGTGATCCATCCCTTTTGAGAGTGCCTTAAATTTTACAAATTTAACAAATCTCAGGGACAAATCCTACGAGGGCCGGAGGAAGATGTCAGACAGGGATCAGGACATAGTCATCCGCAGGGACAGAAATGCCCCTGATGACCTCTGAACCCCTGTCATTTCCGAAATGGCAGAATGCCTCCCTCGGAATATTCACATCCAGGCAGGCCTTGTCACTGGAGAAGTTGCAGACCACAAGGTAGACTCTTTCCGGGACACCGCGCAGGAACGCGTGCTGCCTCTCGGGATCGAAGCCCCATGAATGCTCGTTGCAGTAGCAAAGGTCAAACGTGCCGCCCCTTGAGAAAGCAGGCTCCAGGGAAGCCGTACGAAGAGCGGAGCGCCATCTTTCAAGAAGAGCCATCTCCTTGTCTGTCAACCCATTCCCGGTGCGGATCCACTCAATCAGCGAAGGAGCGTAGCCAGGCGTCCACCAATCGAAGATGGTGGTCCTGCCATCCCTGCCGCTGAACCCCTCGCAGTCCATCCCGCGCTCCCCGATCTCCTCTCCGTTGTAGACCATGTAGGGAGAAGTGTTCAGCAGCAGCCCCGCGGCAAGCGCAGCGAATGAACGGCCCGCATCATGCCCGAAGAAATCCGATGCGAATCTCTGCTCGTCATGGTTCTCGAGGAAATTCAGCATGTGAGGCTGAAGGTCTCCGAGCGACTGCCAGCTCCACGTTATGCTCCTTGCCGTCCCATGCCCTTCAACCAGAGCCCTGAGGGAATCATAGAGACCTGACTTGTCATAGAGAAAGTCGAATCCGACCTCCTCCACATAATGGCGGTACTGCTCACGGGAGTAGACCTCCGCCACGAAGACAACCTTCGGAAACTCTTCCTTGATCCTGGCAATCAGCCACTTGAAGAACTGCCACGGAACCATCTCGACCATGTCGCACCTGAATCCATCCACACCCTTCAGGCACCAGTAGCGCACGATGTCGTACATCCTGTCCCAGGTCGGAGTGTGAAAGTCGCAGTAGTTGATCCTGACAGTCTCGTACCAGTCATTCACCCCAGGGGAAGGGGAGAAGCAGTTCCCGGAAGCCTTTGCCGGCATCTCTGAATATCCGGACGCGACCCCCATACCTTCTGCGGAAGGCAGTGTCAGGGCCTGTCCAGGGTAGTAGTAGAAATCGTTCCCAGGCTTCCAGTGGACAGACCTGTCATCGTCCGCTCCGAGAGCCCGGACATCCTTGCGGACAAGCCCCTTCAGGCCATAGTCACGGGCCACATGATTCGGGACAAAGTCGATGATAAGCTTGAGGCCGGAGAGCTGGATACGCTTTATCAAAGACTCGAATTCACCCATCCTATCGTCCACATTGTCAGCCATGTAAGGA
>JAGHSC010000109.1 GCA_018066065.1 Candidatus Cryptobacteroides faecihippi | reverse complement strand
TTGCTGTCAAGCTTGTATCCTCTGTCGAACGGAGAATTCCTGCTGCTCTTGAACTTTGTGTAGATGAGCACCGGGACGAACTGGAGCGGATACATCACGAGGATGGAATAGCACATCGGGAGGCCGGCGGCGATGAGCGGAACGACCGCCAGCGAGCCGAACACCATGCCGATGAGGAACCAGCCCAGGACTGAAAACAGTCCGGAGATCCCTGGGGTGTACCATGAGAAGGCTCCGATCAGGTCGTAGCTCTTCTCGACTTTCCTTGTCTTGAAGAATCCCATGTCTGAGCCTTATTTCCAGAGTGGGGTAGGGTAGACCCCTTCCTTGACGAGTTCCTCGAACTTTGCGACCACGCCCGGCCTGTCTTCCTTGAAGGTGACTCCGAACCAGTGTGAGTCGGTGGAGAGGACATCGCAGCAGAATCCTTTCTCCCTGATGAGGGTGTCGACTGCGAAAGGAGTGTAGAATTCCTTCTTCGGCTCGTTGATGTTGACCTCGAGGAATGACTCGAAGATCTCCTCGCTGAGGTTGAAGTAGTCAGGGGTGAATCCCCACATGTTCATCGAGCAGAGGTTCTTTCCGTCGAGCTCGACATGGTCCTCACCGGTCACGGTGTTGTTGCCGTAGACCTTGCCGTCGGCTTCCTTGCCGATGTTCAGGCACTCGGCGACGGCTGTGAGATGCCTGTCGGCATCGTAGGAGCATATTCCTCTTGAAACTATTCCGTTCTCTGAAAGGGTGTTGTCAAGCTCGAATCCCACGATGGCGCATGAACCCTTTGTTCCCTCGTGGGCCCTGAGCCAGTCTCCAAGGATCCTGAATGAGCTTTTACCATAGTAGTCGTCTCCGTTGATGACGGCAAAAGGCTCCTTGATGACGTCCTTGGCCATCAGGACTGCGTGTGCAGTGCCCCAAGGCTTCTGCCTCTCAGGGTTGAGTGTGAACCTTGCAGGGATCTTGTCGAGTTCCTGTGTCACGAAGTCGAACTCCAGCGGAGTCCCGTCCGGGCAGAGGATGCCTGAGTACTTTTCCTTGACGGTCTGCTTGAAGACGTCCAGGAATGATGTCCTGACGATGTAGACAACTTTTCCGAATCCGGCTGCGACTGCATCGTAGATTGAATAGTCGATGATGGTTTCACCGCTTGGGCCAAGCCCGTCCATCTGCTTGAGTCCGCCATAGCGGCTGCCCATTCCGGCAGCGAGCACGAGAAGAGTAGGTTTCATGGTATTCTGATTATTGAGTTTTTCCCTCTATAGTTATATTGGGCAAAATTAGTTATTTTTGCACAAACAAAGCCCTGTTCAGTTGGAAAAGTTCAAAGACATATGGAATCGTGACAAAGACGGCAGGAACGACCAGAAGCGTTCCTTCTTCCGTTATGCAATCGTGGCCACCGGCATCTTTGTCATCCTTGTGGGCTTTGTCAACAAGAACAACATCGTCCGCTGGGTGAAGGCAGGTCTCGAGATCAACCGCCAGGAACGGCTGATTGAAAAGTACAGCGAGGAGATCCGCGAGATGGACGGGAAGATCCATTCCCTCACCTCCAGCAAGGATTCCCTGGAACGCTATGCACGCGAGGAATTCAACTTCGCGGAGCCTGGGGAGGATGTTTTCATCGTGGAAGAGAAAAAATGATAGATATGGACAACAATTCCCTGATGGCGGTGTCTCCGGTTGACGGCCGCTATGCGTCAAAGACCTCATCCCTGAGGCAGTATTTCAGCGAATATGCACTCATCCGCAACCGCGTGCGTGTCGAGGTTGAGTACTTCATCGCACTCTGTCAGATCCCGCTTCCCCAGCTCGAGAACTTCGGCGAGGGGACCGGAATGACCAAGGAAGAGCTCTTTGCCAAGCTCCGCGCACTCTACACCGAACTCACTCCGGAAGAGGCCGCAAGGGTGAAGGACATCGAGAAGATCACCAACCATGACGTCAAGGCAATCGAGTACTTCATCAAGGAGAACTTCAAGACCCTCGGGATCACCGCATGGCAGGAATTCGTCCATTTCGGGCTTACCTCCCAGGACATCAACAACACGGCCCAGCCGCTGATGCTCAAGGAAGCTGTCGAGAATGAGTTCATGCCTCAGCTCCAGGAAATCATCGGCATCCTCAAGGCTGATGCAGAGGAGTGGAAGGATGTCACCATGCTTGCAAAGACTCACGGCCAGCCTGCAACCCCTACCCGTCTGGGAAAGGAAATCCAGGTCTTCGTCTCACGCCTCGAGGAGCAGTTCCGCCAGTTCGGCCTTCTTACCTATCCTGCCAAGTTCGGCGGAGCTACCGGCAACATGAATGCCCACAAGATTGCATTCCCCGGCATCGACTGGCCTGCCTTTGCTGACAGGTTCGCCGAGTCACTTGGATTGAAAAGATCCTTCCCGACAACCCAGATCGAGCACTATGACAATCTCGCAGCCATCTTCGACTGCGTCAGGAGGATCAACACAATCCTCATCGACCTCTGCCGTGACATCTGGACCTACATCTCGATGGAGTACTTCCGCCAGAAGGTCGCCAAGAACGAGGTCGGCTCATCCGCAATGCCTCACAAGGTCAACCCTATCGACTTCGAGAATGCAGAAGGCAACCTCGGGATGGCCAACGCCGTCCTTACCTTCCTCTCGATGAAGCTCCCGATCTCAAGGCTCCAGAGGGACCTTACCGACTCGACTGTACAGAGGAACATCGGCGTTCCGTTCGCTCACTGCCTCATCTCATTCGCATCCCTCAAGAAGGGTCTCGGCAAGCTCATCCTCAATCGTGACGCCATCGATGCCGACCTTCACAGGAACTGGGCAGTCGTCGCAGAGGCTCTTCAGACCATCCTCCGCCGCGAGAACTATCCTAACCCTTACGAGACACTCAAGAACCTCACCCGCACCGGCGCTGCCATCGATGAGAAGACCATCGCCGACTTCGTGGAAGGCCTCGATGTCTCCGAGGATGTCAAGGAGGAGCTGCGCTCCGTCACCCCTTGGAACTACACTGGATTCTAGGATTCCAGAAGCTCGAAGATCCTGACCGTCTCGGCTGCTGCTGCGACGTCATGGACCCTAAGGATGTCAGCCCCGTTCTGCAATGCAACGAGGTTGGCCATCTGCGTGGCCGGAAGCGCTTCGGAAGGAGTGATTCCCAGAGGCTTGTACATGAAGCTCTTCCTGGAAAGACCGGCCAGTATGCTCTTGCCAAACTGCTTGAACACAGCCATTTCCCTGAGCAGGACCCAATTCTGTTCGACCGTCTTGGCGAATCCGAAGCCAGGGTCGAGTATCCAGTCCGTGACTCCGTGTCTGTCAGCTGTCCGGGCAATCTCCTCGAAGAACCTGACAACCTCCGCCGTCACGTCCTCGTAGTCAGTCAGGGACTGCATGTTCTCCGGCGTCCCGCGGGTGTGCATGGCGACATAGGGGAGTCCCAGCTCGCCGACGAGGGACCACATCTCCTCACATCCTCCGCTGACGTCGTTCACGATGAAGCGGCCGAAGGAGTCGTAGGCCTTCCTGACGATCTCAGGGCGGAATGTGTCGATCGAGAATGGAATGTCCCGGAACGATTCCGCAGCCACTTCCAGTCCCATCTTCAGTCTCGTCCATTCCTCATCCTCTCCGACGGAACGCGAACCGGGGCGCGTGGAACATGCCCCGAAATCGAGTATGTCGACGCCTTCGCCGACCATCTTGGAAAGCCTTTCCTGAAAGGCCTGGCTGTCGAAACCTCCGTCTTCAGTGAGGCATCGGCTTCCGCTGAAGAATGAATCGTCGGTGAGATTGACGATTCCCATGATCTGTATCCTCTTGCTCATGGATGCAAAATTAGCGAAAAAATGATATCTTTGCGACATTCAACAATCGATGCTATGCTGGTCGTTCTGGAAGGATTGGACGGAGCTGGAAAGTCAACACAGGTCCGCAGACTGAAGTCATATCTTGAGAAAGTGAGCTCCAAGCTCGAGTACATCCATTTCCCAAGATACGATTCTCCTGTTTATGGTGATCTCATCAGCCGCTTCCTCAGAGGCGACTTCGGCTCCAATGAATCGGTCCATCCCCAGCTGGTTGCCCTGCTCTTTGCCGAGGACAGGCATGGAGCTGCTCCATTCATCAGGAAGGTTCTGGATGAAGGTGGCACTGTCCTCCTTGACCGCTATGTCTACTCCAACATCGCCTATCAGTGCGCGAAACTTGCGAGCGACGAAGAGAGGAACAAGCTGCGCGACTGGATATTCGCAACCGAATATGTGGATTTCCAGCTTCCGGAGCCCGACTTGAACATTTTCCTGGATGTGCCTATCGGGTTCGTCGAGAGCCGCCTGGAATCTGCGCGCCAGGGTTCTGACAGGGATTATCTCCAGGGAGGACAGGACATCCATGAGGCAGACATCGAATTTCAGAAAAGAGTCAAATCAATCTATCTGCAGCAGACGGAGAAGGATCCTGGCTTCATAAGGATCGACTGCTCCGACGAACAGGGTAGGATGCTCCCTCCCGATGAGATCTTTGCAAAGATCAAGGCTGTTGTGGATGAACATCTTGCATGATATGAACAACGCTAGACTGACAGGCAGGCTCAAGCGCCTCTGCGCCGTAGCCATAGGATTGGTGTTCCTTGTTGCGGGTATCTTCAAGCTTTTCGACCCTGTCGGGGCCGGACTGGTCATGGAGGAGTACTTCCGTTTCTTCCACATCCCGTTCCTGATTCCTGTCGCCAAGGTCGTTGCAACGGTGATGGCTCTCCTGGAATCCCTTGTCGGAGCCGCTCTCATCAGCGGGATCTGGAGGCGAACCGTCGCCTTCTTCACGACAGTCCTTGTCGGTTTCTTCACCGTCCTGACCCTGATCCTGGCCATTGCCAATCCTGAGATGGACTGCGGATGCTTCGGTGAAGTCATCCATCTTTCCCATCTTCAGACCTTCATCAAGAACATCGTTCTTCTTGCGCTTGCTCTGTTCGCCTTCTACCCTTATCATGACATGGGTGCGAACAAGACCAGGAAGGACATCTCCTTTGCAGTCGTGGCAGTCTCGCTTGTCGCATTCATGGTGTTCTACCAGGTCAACATCCCATCCGTGGACTACACTGCTTTCGCTCCAGGCAGCGAGCTCTTTGCAGCCGGATGCACGGAAGGGGAGGGGGAGGAGTACTCATCTTCCTTCATCTATGAGAAGAACGGGCAGCAGGGAGTCTTCTCCCTTGACAAGCTTCCTGACTCGACCTGGACATTTGTGCGCACTGAGACAGTCCACATCAACCGGCTCGATGCCTCCAATGACACTCCTGCACTTCCATTTGCCGATTCGGCAGGTGTCAGCCAGGATGAGAAGGCCGCCTATGGCAACGTCCTCGTGGTTTCCGTCTATGACCCTGCCAAGATGAAGGGCGAGACGTGGAGCAATGTCGCCGATGCTCTTGAGGGAGCTGCCGAAGCCGGCTTCGTCCCGCTTCTCCTCATCAATTCCACCAAGGACGTCATCGATGGTCTCGAAACCATCATCCCGGAAGCCCGCGGCAAGATTGCCTCCTGTACCTACTACGCTGACAGGAAAGTCCTCCTTGCCCTGAACAGGTCCAACGGTGGCGCGTCATGGTTCAGCGATGGTCAGCTCATCCGCAAGTTCCGCCATTCTGATCTTCCTGACACAGAGTATCTTCTCTCAAGGACCGGGTCTGACCCAACCGAGGAGATGCTTCGCTACAGCACAAAAGGACGGCTTCACTTCGAGGGTTTCATCCTCTACGCTTCAGCCATCCTTCTGCTTCTTTAGCCCCTGTTTTCCAGGGAGGGGCAATCCCTTGACCAGCTAGCTCAGAGTCTGCTTGATCTCTGTGACGATGAATGCCTCGATGACATCACCTTCCTTGATGTCGTTGAACTTCTCGATGCCGATACCGCACTCCATTCCGGCTGACACTTCCT
The DNA here is from genome assembly GCA_018066065.1 of Candidatus Cryptobacteroides faecihippi. Taxonomy (GTDB): domain Bacteria; phylum Bacteroidota; class Bacteroidia; order Bacteroidales; family UBA932; genus Cryptobacteroides; species Cryptobacteroides faecihippi. Next base: position 3,579 of record JAGHSC010000109.1, on the reverse strand, counting down.
TTGCATCGTCCTTGCCTCTCTTGAGAGATGACAGGTTTCCGGTGTAGATGACGATACCGTCGCGGATGAGTCGGCACTGTGATGTCTTGGCAATCTTTCCTTCCCTGATGAGGGATCCGGCAATCGTTCCGACCTTGGAACCTTGTAGGTCTGCTTGACTTCAGCAGTACCGGTAATCTCTTCCTTCTTGATCGGCTCGAGCATACCTTCGATACCGTCCTTGACATCGTTGATTGCATCGTAGATGACGGAGTAGAGACGGATTTCGATGCCCTGCTCCTCTGCGGACTTCCTTGCGTCAGTCGAAGGACGTACCTGGAATCCGATGATGACTGCGTCGGAAGCCTCGGCGAGGATGACATCAGACTCGGAGATTCCACCGACAGCCTTGTGGATGACGTTGACTCGTACCTGCTCGGTAGAGAGCTTGATGAGGGAATCGGAGAGAGCCTCGACGGAACCATCCACGTCACCCTTGACGATGACATTGAGTTCCTTGAAGTTTCCGATCGCGATCCTTCGGCCGATCTCGTCGAGAGTCATGTGCTTCTGGGTCTTGATACCCTGGATGCGGATGAGCTGCTCGCGCTTGTTGGCGATTGCCTTTGCCTCCTTCTCGTCAGACATGACATTGAACTTGTCACCTGCGCTAGGGGCACCGTTGAGACCGAGGATGGACACAGGTGTGGAAGGACCGGCCTCCTTCACCTTCTGTCCGCGCTCGTTGAACATGGCCTTGATGCGGCCGTAGTAGCTGCCGCTGAGCACCATGTCTCCTGTCTTGAGGGTTCCTTCCTGCACAAGGACGGTTGCGAGGTAGCCGCGACCCTTGTCGAGTGAAGACTCGATCACTGCACCGACAGCGTTCTTGTTCGGGTTGGCCTTGAGATCCAGAAGGTCGGTCTCGAGAAGTACCTTGTCGAGAAGCTTGTCGACATCGACACCCTTCTTGGCCGAGATTTCCTGGCTCTGGTATTTTCCGCCCCACGCCTCTGTGAGAATGTTCATCTGCGAGAGCTGCTGGTAGATCTTCTCAGGCATTGCACCCGGCTTGTCTATCTTGTTGATGGCGAAGACCATAGGGACATTTGCGGCCTGTGCGTGGTTGATTGCCTCGACGGTCTGTGGCATGACGGCGTCGTCTGCTGCCACGATGATGATCGCAAGGTCGGTGAGCTGTGCTCCACGTGCACGCATTGCGGTGAAGGCCTCGTGGCCAGGGGTGTCGAGGAAGGTAATCCTCCTTCCGTCAGGAAGCTTGACATTGTAGGCACCGATGTGCTGGGTGATACCTCCAGCCTCGCCGGCGATCACATTTGACTTGCGGATGTAGTCAAGGAGCGAAGTCTTTCCATGGTCGACGTGACCCATCACTGTGATCACCGGTGGCCTTGGAACGAGGTCTTCCTCCTTGTCTTCCTGGGCGTTGAGCTCCTCGGTAAGGTCTGCAGTCACGAACTCGACCTTGTAGCCGAACTGCTCAGCCACGAGCACGAGCGCCTCGGCATCGAGCCTCTGGTTGATCGAAACCATGAGTCCGAGTTCCATGCAAGCCTTGATGACTTCGTTGACAGGAGTGTTGTCCATGAGGGTGGCGAGGTCGTTGACGGTAACGAATTCGGTTACCTTGAGGACCTGCTTCTCTGCCATCATGTTCTCCATCTCCTCCTGGGTCTTGGCCGCAGCCATCTCCCTCTTCTCCTTCCTGTACTTTGCTCCGAAGTTGTTCTTCTTGTTGTCGTTCATCCTGGCGTAGGTCTCCTTGACCTGCTTCTGGATCTCCTTCTGCATTGCCTCCTGCTCTTCCTCGGTCATTGCAGGCTTGAACCTGTCAGCACCGCGCTGACGCTTCTTGCTGCCCTTGCCCTGATCCTGAGCTGGACGTGAGTTGTTGTTGCCAGGCTTGTTGCCGTCACGCTTTTCCTTGCGGGAATTGTTGTCGGCCTGCTTTCCTTCCTTGTCCACATCGACCTTCTGGGTGCCCTTTGAGATCCTTTCCCTCTTCTTTGCGGGCTTCTTCTCGAACTGGGACAGGTCGATCTTGCCGAGGACCTTGAATCCAGGTTCTTCCTTCGCTGGTGCCTCAGGTGCCGCGGCTGCCTTCTCTGCGGCAGCAGGCTTCTCTACCTCAGGTTCTTCAACCTGTTCTTCAACCGGCTCCTCTGCCGGTTCATCCTCAGGCTCCGGTTCAGGCTCCTTCTCGGACTCAGGTGCGGGTTCTGGCTCAGCAGGGGTTGTGGCTGGCTCTTCAACCTTCTCTTCCTCAGTCTCTTCAGGAGCAGGCTCCTCTTCCACGCTCTTAACTTCCGGTTCCCTTTCCGCAGGAACCTCAATCTCCGGTTCCGGCTCGGTCTCAGGCTCCGGTTCGGAAACCTCGGCGACTTCCGGCTCCGGTTCCGTTTCAGGAACGACTTCCTCAGCCTTCTGTGCAGGCTTTTCAGGAACAGGAGTAAAGATCGTGCTCTTGATCACGGTCTCTCTCTCCGGCTCGTCGAATTCCTCCTCATCGGCCCCTTCCTGCTGCTTCTTTGCAGTCTTCTCAAGGATTTCCGTGAGCTTGATGTCGATCTTCTCTGAAGCTTCCTTCATCTCGAGGTCCTTGCCGAACTGCTTCTCGATGGCCGGGAGGTACTCCTCGGGGATCTTCGCATTAGGATTCTCCTCGACTTCTGCACCCTTGCTCTTCAGAAAGTCCACGAGACTCTGAAGACCGATGTTGTATTTTCTAATAATCTTGTTCAGTCTGATTTCTGCCATATTCAACCCCTTTAAATTTCATTCTTGACTAGTCTTCGAATTCTGCCTTGAGTATGCTGAAGACCTCTTCAACGGTCTCGTCCTCAAGGTCTGCCCTCTTGGCGATGTCTTCCGGTGAGAAGGCGAGCACGCTCTTTGCCGTGTCGCATCCGATGGCCTCGAGGCGGTCGATGACCCACTGGTCGATCTCGTTGCTGAATTCGCTGAGGAGTACGTCTTCCTCTTCAAGCTCCTCGTCCTTAGGAAGTTCCCTCCAGACTTCAATCTCCCTGCCGACGAGCATGCCGGCAAGCTTGATGTTGCATCCGCCGCGGCCGATACCCTTCTTGACCTCGTCAGGCTGCATGTAGACCTTTATCTTGTCATCATCGGATGAACCAAGGTCGATGGATGAAACCCTTGCAGGATTGAGGGCTCTCTGGATGAGAAGCTGTGTGTTGTTGGTCCACTGGAGGACGTCGATGTTCTCGTTGCGGAGCTCGCGCACGATTCCGATGATCCTTGAACCCTTGACACCGATACATGCTCCGATCGGATCGATTCTCTCATCGTAGGACTCTACAGCCACCTTTGCTCGCTCGCCAGGTACGCGGACAACCTTCTTGATGGTGATGAGACCGTCGAAGATCTCAGGGACCTCAAGCTCGAAGAGCTTCTCGAGGAACTCGTCGGTGGTCCTGGAAAGGGTGATGAAAGGAGTCGTGTTGTTCTTCATCTCGACGCTCTTGATGATCGCGCGGATGGTGTCACCCTTCTTGAAACGCTCTCCAGGGATCTGCTCTGTCTTTGGAAGATGGAGCTCGTTGCTTTCCTCGTCAAGGA
>JAGHSC010000011.1 GCA_018066065.1 Candidatus Cryptobacteroides faecihippi | reverse complement strand
CGATGTGCCATTCAGGATCCGAGGTGCCAGCCTTCTCCATCGAGACTCTCACGGATGAGACCTCTGCACGGATCGAGGCGATTTCCTCCTCGAGCCTGGCCTTGACCTCATCCTTCCTGGCGCGTCCCCACGCGTCCAGACGGCGCTCAAGGCGTTCCTCAAGCCGTGCAATCCTCGCCACGAGCCTGGCTTGCTCCTTCTCTATGCGCGCAGCCTTGCGGCCCTCGACACGGGGGCGAGTCTCTTCCTCAGCAACCTTGGAAGATGGATAGGCAGCCTTGTAGACTTCGCCGACTGAGCAGAGATAGTACGATGCCACCTTCCTCCACAGTTCGATCTCCTCAAGGGACACCGGATCAAGCCCTTCCACGATGGAATTCACAGGCTTTATCCTCGCGAACCCGATTCTTTCGGCCTCCTCATAAGCATCAAGGCAGGAAATCACGCCCACGTGCTCCTTTGTCCCGAAGGTTACGGAAACCCTGGTTCCAACAGGCGGCAGGGATGACGGATCGCCATCATATTCAATCGAATACAATGGTTCCCAATCCACCTTGAGAGGCAGGATGACCTGTATGAAACACGTCTGCATCATATTCTGCTAAGTTAGCCAAAATCCAGCATAGGGAAAACAGAATTGCAAAAAGTGTTCAAAAAAATTTGGAGAGAAACATATTTTGCGTATCTTTGCAATCCCAAACGGTGCCGTAGCTCAGATGGTAGAGCAATGGACTGAAAATCCATGTGTCGGCAGTTCGATTCTTCCCGGCACCACGGAAGGACCTGCATCAGCAGGTCCTTTTCTTTTTTATTTATTATACTATTTGCCTGCGACAACAATGCTTTGAAAGATGGAAAGGAAACTTCATGTCATGGCCATTCTGTTCATGGTGCTCCTTGCAGCCGCATCCTGCGGCAAGGAGGAGATTCCGGACCCGATCACCGCCGATGATGCGGAACAGGTTGAGTACAAGATCATTTCGACCGGAACCCTCGCCAACCTGGACGCATTCGTCAAGCAGAACCTGGACGACGAGCAGGGCTACTACTCGCTGATCATGGCAGTGGACGGCGTCAAGAAGATGATGGACAGGAACTTCCCGGTCAAGGACAAGCCCCTCAAGACGATCTGCTACACCTACAAGTCCGTGGACCCTCAGGGAAATCCGTCTGTGGAATCCGCCTTCATGGCCTTCCCCGAGCAGGCAGCTGCAGGCAAGGCCGCCGAGGGAATCATCCTTTACAACCATGCTTCGATCACGAGCGACGCCGAATGCCCTACCAACACGACCATCCTGGAGACCGTACTCGCATGGATGAACTATGTTCTGGTCGTCCCGGACCAGCATGGATTCGGGGCAAGCAGCTCGGCGCCGCAGGCCTACCTCAACCCCGATGTGGCCGCGCAGGGGGCGATTGATGCCTACAAGGCTGCAGTCCAGATCCTCGTGGACCTTGAAGTCTCCTGCGGGAAGAAAGTCTGGAATGCTGGATATTCACAGGGAGGCTTCAATGCGATGGCGAACGAGAGGTATGTCGCAAGGCATCCGGACTGCGGGGTGAAGTTCGAGAGGACCTTCGCCGGAGGCGGCTGCTACGATGTGCCCGGGACCTATGAGTCTTTCCTCAGCGGAAGCTACAGGAACGCCAATGTGTTTGCCCTGGCATCGATCATCAGCTTCAACGAGAGCGAGAAGCTTGGCATCCCCTATCCTTCCCTGCTGAAGGAGCCCGTGCTGTCGAACTACCGGGACTGGTTCCTGTCAAAGGAGATGACCAGTTCCCAGATCACTGCGCAGATACGCCTGAAGGGCATCTCGGACCTTCTTGCGGATGACATCATCGCGAAGAAGGGAGAGGCCTTCGATGCCATCTGGAAGGTCTGCAACAGATTCTCTCTTGCCAAGGGGGACTGGACTCCGTCAGCTTCCAGCAGGATCAGCAGCTACCACTCCACGGAGGACGACATCGTCCCTTACGGCAACCATGAGGCCATCAAGGCACACTTTTCCAAGATTGGATATTCAGGTGCGCAGGTCGAGTTCAAGGATCTCCAGGATGTAGCCATTCCAGAAGAAGCAAGATTCATCCTCAAAATGATGGGAATGGCAAAGATAACCCACGAGCGAGGAGCCCTCTACTTTGTCTACGATGTGATCACGAACGGTCTTGGCTAGTCCTGGCGTT
>JAGHSC010000110.1 GCA_018066065.1 Candidatus Cryptobacteroides faecihippi | reverse complement strand
ATGTGGTGAGAACATCCTTCACGTATTTCTCGAGGACAGGGAAAAGAGCCGTCGTGTCGGCCCTGAGGCTGTGCGATGGGTCGCGTACCCAACCTGAATTGTGGACTCCGGTCCTTGGCTCCGGCTGAGGGCCGAATCCGCTTTCCGGATTCCAGCAATCGTCGAAGAAGACGAGCACCGGCTTGATGCCGTGACTGTCGCAGATTCCGAGATAGGTGTCCATGGTCTTCTTGAACACTTCCGGCTCGTTGTCGTAGACGACGCTGCTGAGATAGGTCCTGACCGTCGTGAAGCCAAGTTCCTCTGCCCAGCCGAGCTCGCGGTCTATCGTTTCCCTGTCGAATGTGGATGACTGCCACATCTCGATCTGGTTGATTGCAGTCGACGGGATGAAGTCGCATCCGCTTCTCCAGCCGGTCTTCTCGAACCATTCGCTGGCTTTCTCGACAGTCCATCGGCCATTCTCCTCTAGGCCGGCGTCAGCGGCCTTCCTGCCGCCGCAGGAGACTAGTGCGGTCATGCAGACCGCTGCAAGGGTGATGTAGGTGATTCCTTTCATGTTCATTGGTGATTGTTCTGGACATAAAGATAGTGATATTCCGTCCGAGAAACCAGAACAATTTGCTAATTTTGCATCATGTCTGAAACAAAGAACTACAACACTTCCCTGACTGCGGAGCAGAAGGAGAAACTGCGCAGGATCAAGCACCTTGCGCTTGACATGGATGGAACCATCTACCTTGGGAACAACATTTTCCCGTACACCGTCAGCACCCTTGAAAGGATGAAGTCGAACGGGGTTGGATATTCGTTCCTCACGAACAATCCGACGAAGTCGGTCGAGGACTATCTTGCCAAGCTTGCCAAGATGGGCATCAACGCAGACAAGGGCAACATGTACTCGACTCCGGTTGCAACCATCGACTACATCCGCAAGGCTTACCCGCAGGTCAGGAAGCTCTTCATGCTTGGCACACCGAGCATGATCAGCCAGTTCGAGGAGGCAGGCTTCACCTCATGCGCCGATGACCCCGATGATGTACCGGACATGCTGATCGTCGCATTCGACACCACTCTCGTCTACTCACGCCTCTGCAGGGCCACCTGGTGGGCAAAGCAGGGCATCCCATACGTCGCCACCAATCCGGACTGGGTCTGTCCTACCAACGAGAGGACGATCCTCGTGGACTGCGGCTCGCTGCAGAAATGCATCGAGGCAGCCTCGGGGCGAAAGCCGGACAAGGTGATGGGCAAGCCGGACCCAACGATGCTTGACGGCATCAGGGACCGCAACGGCCTCCAGAGCGACGAGATCGCGATGGTCGGCGACAGGATCTACACCGATGTCGCCATGGGACACAATGCCGGCGCAGTCAGTGTCCTCGTCCTCTCCGGAGAGACGACACTCGAGACGGCACTGAAGGTTGCAGAGGACGCCAGGACGAATCCGAATCCTGAGCATTACCCTGCCGACTTCATCGTGCGTGACCTTGAAGAACTCGGAGAACTGATCCTCGAAGCCAGGAAAGACTGATGAAGATCCTCTTCATACACGGACTCGCATCCTCAGGCGCCTACAAGATGGCATCGACCCTGCGCATCCTCTTCAAGGAAGCGGAGGTGATTGCCCCCGATGTCCCGATAGAACCCCATGAGGCCCTGTCCCTTCTCCAGGGAATATGCAAGGACGAGCAGCCTGATCTCATCGTCGGGCATTCTCTTGGCGGCTACTGGGCACAGAAGCTTCGCGGCTACCGCAAGGTCCTTGTCAACCCGGAACTGCATGTCTCCCGCTTCCTCAGGCCGAGGATCGGAATGATGGACTACCTCTCCCCGCGCCTCGACGGAGCCACTTCCTTCGAGATCACGGAGCAGCACTGCAATGACTATGAGGAGATCGAGAGGACCGAGCTCGATGGCCTGACCCAGGAGGAGATAAGCCTCACCACGGGAGTGTTTGCCGACAAGGATGAACTTGTGGACAGCTCGGCGGAATTCGAGAGGTTCTACCCTGGAAGGGGACGTCACTATCCTGGCGGGCATTTCCCGAACTTCAATCAGGTCAAGGAATTCATCTATCCGGTGCTGGCGCAAGAACTTGAGCAGTCATGAAATACCTGATCAACACATCCACGGATCCCTACTTCAATCTAGCCTTCGACGAGTACTGCCTGGAGAACATCGTCAGTGACGAACCGTACTTCTTTCTCTGGAGGAACCGTCCGTCCGTCATCATAGGATTGAACCAGAATGCCTACGGCGAAGTCAATCTGGACTATCTGAATTCCCACGGAATCACCCTCGCCAGGCGTGTGACCGGAGGAGGTGCAGTCTACCATGACCTTCAGAACATGAACTACACGATCGTCGGCAAGAACCCTACGCCGCAGATCTTCGTGGACGCTCTCCGGAAGCTGGGGCTGAATGCCGAGACTACCGGACGCAACGACATCTTCGTGGACGGGAAGAAGGTTTCAGGCTACGCTCGAAGGGTCTCCAGGAATCAGGAGATCATTCACGGCACGCTCATGTATGATGTCGACATCGAGACGCTCACGCAGGTTCTTGACGTGCCTGGATCCAAGCTCCAGTCCAAGGGAATCGCTTCGGTGAAGAGCCGTGTCACGAACCTCAAGGACTACCTTCCGCAGTTCGCCTCGCTTGATGAGCTGCAGGCTGCGCTTCAGGATATTCTCTCCGGCGGAGACTCTCGGATGGAGTTCACATCCGAGCAGGAAGCGGCTGTCGCCGAGATGGCGAGGACCAAGTTTGCAACATGGGATTTCATCTACGGCAAGTCCCACGAAGCGGATTTCGTGCATAAGGCCAAGCTTCCATGCGGCACGGTCGAGGCGCACATCAGCACCTACAAGGGCCTTGTAACAGGCATCTCGTTTTCAGGGGACTATCTCTTTGACTCTCCTTCAGAAGAATTGGCATCGGTCCTGACCGGAGTCCGCTATGATCGCTCGGCGATTGCTGAAGCTCTCTCAGGGACAGATGTTTCCCGTTTCTTCCGAGGCACGGCTGCAGAAGAATTCATCACCTTCCTGACAACCGATTCCCAGTAGCCGGCATCGCTAAAGCTCGATGCCGGTCCTCTGTACTATCGTGCGGGAATCCTTAGCGATCTCAATCTCGTAGCGGCAGTGGTCGACCTTCCAGTCGGCTATCGCCACATCGTAGTACGAGAAGGCATCTCCGTCCAGGATGAATTCCACATCCTTTGACTCTCCGGCCTTGATGGCGACCTTGCTGAAAGCCTTGAGCTCGTGGACAGGGCGGAAGACTGTAGGGTTCAGAGGCTTGACATAGAGCTGCACGACCTCCTTGCCATCCATCTTTCCGGTGTTGGTGACAGTCACATTGACTTTTACCTTGCCCTCGGACGTCTTCGTTGCGGTGAGGCCTGAATATTCAAATGTGGTGTAGGAAAGTCCATGGCCGAAGGCGAACTGTGGCTCGACGTTCCTTGTGTCATAGTAGCGGTAACCCACCATGAGGCTGTCCGAGAAGAGGACGATGTCGTTGTCCTCCCAGGCGAGCTTGTGGATAGGAGTGTCTTCATACTTCTTTGGCCAGGTGAACGGCAGGCGACCGGAAGGGTTGACCTTTCCGGTCAGCACGTCGGCGACAGCCCTGCCACCTTCCATTCCAGGATAGAATGCTTCCACAACCGAGCCGACATTGTCGATCCATCCGCCGAGCTCGACTGGAGAACCGTTGAGAAGGACGACGGTGAAGTTCTTGTTCAATGCAGAGAGACGGTTGATCAGGGTCTGCTGTGCGGCAGGGAAGTCGAGGCTGACCCTGTCACGTCCTTCGGTGTCAAGGTTGTGGTCGAGACCTCCGACGAACACTACTGCATCGGCCTTCCTTGCTGCCCTGTCAAGCTTTGCAAGCTTTGCGTCCGATGCACTGCTCTGTGGAGTCTCCCACAGGATCTCCAGAGCTGCGTCGCCGATCATCTTGTTGTAGGTCACACAGAGATGGAAAGGCACGCCCTTCTTCAGGTCGACTGATGCCGTGACTGTGCCCGTACCCCTGCCGGCATCTGCAATCGCCATCGGAGCACCCCCGAAAAAGCCGTCGAAGACCCAGGCCTGACCTCCGTTTGCCGTGAACTTGAAAGTGTACTTGCCATCGACAGGAGGCAAGATCTCGGCCTCGAACTGAGAGCATCTCCAGTCTCCGACGAGGATGGATGGATCCGGAGACTTCATCTCCCACATGAATTCAACCTTCTTTTCGGTCCTTGCCACGGCTGGAGCATCCTTGCCCTTCACGAAATGCCTTGCCTGGAATCCTGGGACTCCGTCGACCGGCTTGAGGCATTCTGTCGGGATCGAAGTGAATCCGCCGAGGTCATCGCTTGAGATGTAGGTGACGTTGGCCTCGCCGAGAGCATCCCTGAGACCCTTCAGCA
>JAGHSC010000186.1 GCA_018066065.1 Candidatus Cryptobacteroides faecihippi | reverse complement strand
ATGCAGTAGCCTGTAGGGATTGCGCAGAGCTCGGATTTGTTGGTGATCTTGACCTGAGGCCAGAACTCCCACATCCTCTCTCCGAGGAACGATGCGTTGACCATGAATCCACCGGCAACGCCCTTGAAGTCCTCATGGATCTTGAATTCACTGCCATCTCCGGCGACCTTGGCTGCAAGTGCGGCGAAGTCTGCGTCTGAAGGCAGTCTCCATCCCTCGGGGCAGGCCGTCATTGCCTCATTCCAAGTGTAGTAGCGGCCGAAGACCATGTCCATTGCAGGGCTGCTCTTGTAGGAAACTCCCGATCCTGAATAGCCAAGGTTCGACTTGAGCCAGTGAGGTTCGGAATTGGTTGCGTAATAGGCATTTCCGTCCCTGCCATCCGTCACCTTGTAGCTGTTCTTGGTGAGCTCTGCATCGGTGATGGTTGTGTTGACTTCCGGACTGACGACATAGAACTCCGCGATTGCGGTCGACGTGTAGTAGCCTGCGGCGAATGCGACGCAGGAAAGCTTGTACTTGCCAAGCTCGTGAGGGACCTTGACCGTGTAGCCACCGTTTCCGCTGCCACCCTCTACCCTTGTGGTGTCCTTCTTCGTATTCCATGAAGAGTACCAGTAGTAGCCGGTGTTGTCAGGATTCGTGAGGCCGAAGGGAACCAGTGAGAGCTGTGTGTCCTGGGCGAGGTATTCGTTGACGGGGGTGAACTCGAGGGTTCCTCCCATGAAGTCGTTGTATGTCTCTTTCTTGTCCTTCTTGCATGAAGCAGCAGCCAGTACTGCAAGTGCGGCTGCGAAGGCGAGTGCATTTCTTGATCTCATCATTTGAAGCATAGTATGCAAATATCGCATAAAAAACACAAAAACGGTAGCGTTTGAACAAAAACCGCTCCAACAATGGCAAGATTCTGTTCCAAATGCGTAAATTGCGCCCATGAAAATGCGAATACTCAGAAATCTGTCCGCCGGCCTTCTGCTTGCCTTCCCGTTCTTCGTGGAAGGATGCAGCTCCGCACCGGAGTATGACCTGATCCAGGGATACGCCCAGGGTGGCACCTATTCGGTCAGGTACAGCACACGTGGGGTGAGTGAGGATCCCCGTGCCATCAGGGAAGCCGTGGACTCTATCCTTACATTGGTGGACACCACTCTCTCCGGCTACAACAAGGGCTCGATCCTGAGCCGCTACAATGCTGGTGCTGAGGTGGTTCCGAATGATCTTCTGCTTGATGTCACTGCACTGTGCAGAGAGTTCTTCGAGGAAACTGGCGGTGCACTGGACGTTGCTTCCGGCCCGCTTTTCGATGCCTGGGGATTCGGGTTCAAGAACGGTTCCATGCCTTCTGCCGAGGCTGTCGACAGCATCCGTGCGCTCTGCGGGATGGACAAGGTTGGGGATGACCTGAAACCTTTGGCCGAGGGTGTGCATCCTGTGCTGAACTTCAATGCCGTGGCCCAGGGCTACACGTGCGACCTGGTCGCAAGGTACCTCCATTCGCTCGGTGTCCATGACATGCTTGTCGACATCGGAGAGATCTACTGCGAGGGAGTCAACGCAAAGGGAAACTGCTGGAAGGTCGGAGTCGACAGGCCGGTCGACGGAAACATGACCCCTGGACAGGATCTCGATGGAATCTGGCAGGGCTCCGGAACCGGCTGTGGGATCGTTACTTCCGGCAACTACAGGAAGTTCTACGAGAAGGACGGAAGGAAGTACTCACACACGATCGATCCGAGAACCGGCTATCCGGTGGACCATTCTCTCCTTAGTGCCACGATTGTTGCGCCTACGGCTGCCGCTGCCGATGCCTATGCCACCTACTGCATGGTGATTGGTCTGGCCGAGGCACAGGCATTCCTCTCCTCCAGGGATGATCTGGAAGGCTATCTGATCTATGATGATGGGGGAGAGATGAAGGAGTGGGCTTCTGAGGGATTCAATATTGTCTCTGAGGGACATTGAACAGATTCGATGCTTCGCTGACGCTGAGGGCGGTTTCCACTGTGAAGCCGCCTGATTTCGTTCTGCAGAGGCTGTCGAGATGTGCTCCGGACCCTACTGCCTCGCCGAGGTCCCTGGCCAGGGCGCGTATGTAGGTTCCCTTGCTGCATGCCACTCTGATGCGGGCATGGGGGGGACCGAGCGCTGTGTTGTCCTCGACGTTGATCCTTGGGTTGGGTCTGAGGTCCGGGTCTTCGGCCGGAAGGTCTTCCTGAGGGATTCCGGAAGGGGAGTAGGACAGGAGTTCCATCTCCCTGATGCTGATGAACTGACGGTTGAGGGTCTCGGCCACGGTGTGGTCGAAGTTGTCCATGACGTCGGTCTTGGCCTTTCCTGCCTCGCGATACTGGAGCCTTGCCAGTTCGTAGGCTCTCACTCCGTCGATCGACTTTGCCGAAAAGAGGGGAGCGATCTGCTCCTGTTCCCCGATGAACTGGGGAAGGACGGAAAGCAGGCTTTCCCTGCTGACTCCGTCTGTGGGGAATCTCCTGTCGATCGCCTTCTCCAGGTCATAGGATGGAGTGGTGGCACCAAAGGTGATGCCGGCCACATATTCCTTGCCTTCCTTCTGGAGGTCTTCGGCGAGCTTGGTCGCCTTGCCGATGCAGACGAGGAGCACTCCGGTTGCGAGTGGATCCAGGGTGCCGGCATGGCCGACTTTCAGGTTCTTTTTCTGGAAATGCTTGCAGGCCAGCCACTTGATCTTCCTGATGACGTCTGCGGATGTCCATCTGTATGGTTTGTCCACGGGTATGATGATCCCTTCCGGGTAGTCATCGATGCTCCCGGAAAGGATCGTGTTCAGGAATCTTCTGTCGGCGATGGCCGCGTTGATCTCCATTGGCTACTTCATCGGAATCTTGTCGATCCTCTTCTGGTGACGTCCGCCTTCGTACTCGGTTGACATCCAGGTGTTGACGATGCGTGTTGCCATCGGGTAGGAGATGAATCTCGCAGGCATGGTGAGCACGTTGGCGTTGTTGTGTGCCTTTGCAAGGCGGGCAATCTCGCTCTTCCAGCAGAGGGCGGCGCGTACGCTCTGGTGCTTGTTGAGGGTCATCGTGATGCCGTTTGCAGAACCGCAGAGGGCGATTCCGAGGTCGACTTCCTTGTTGTCCATTGCATTGCCGAGAGCGTGGGCGAAGTCAGGATAGTCGCAGCTTGCATCTGAATATGTTCCGAAATCGACTGTCTCGAAACCTTTCTTCTTCATGAGGGCAATGAGCTTGTCCTTGTACTCGAATCCAGCGTGGTCGCTGGCGAAACCGATTTTCATAATGCTTATGGTTTTAAAATAATTTCTTCTTGCTTGTGGTTGTGATGAATTCCTTGAGGTAGAATGGCCCGAAGTAGGCCACATCCTCGAACCTGCCTTCCTCCAGTGCCTTGAGGGCTGGGGTCAGCATGGATGATGCCTTCGGGCAGCAGTCCACGAAATGTGCATCCGGACTGCCGATGACATCCTTGCACTTCATTGCTCCGTCTCCGATGAAGAGGACCGGTCCTTCTTCCAGCAGCGGCTTGAATGTCTCGCTGTCGATGATGCTGGCGGTTGTCTCTGTCAGCTGTCTTCCGTCCGGGGAGAATGTTGCGGTGTAGACTTCCATCCTCCTGGCATCGATCATCGGCACGATGTGGCGGCAGCCTTCCGGTAGGAGTCCTCCGTCGATCGCCTGCCAGACCAGTGTGTCGAGCGTGCCTACGGAGATGAGCGGGATTCCGGCACCGAAGCAGAGCCCCTTTGCGGTGGAGACTCCGACCCTGAGGCCGGTGTAGGAGCCTGGACCCTTGCTGACGGCTACTGCATCGCAGTCAGACACCTTCATGCCTCTTTCCTCAAGGACTTCCATGACGTATGGAGCCGTCATCGAGGCATGTGCCCTGGGCTCTGAACTGATTCTTTCGCAGATGACCCTGCCGTCTTCCGCCAGAGCGGTGGAACACAGTGATGTCGAGGTCTCGATGAGAATGATTCTGTTCATTGCTATTTGTTGAATATCAATTCTTTAAGGTAGGGGAACACCGTTTCTGCGATGTTCTTTACAGGATCGTGCAGCACGGATCCTTCGAAGACTTTGGCCGGGATGATCGGAAGGGTCGAGTTGAGGGTGTCCAGAAGGATCAGGAGAAGGCCGAGGAGAAGCACGACCTTGAGGAGGGAGAATGCCGCTCCGAGGAGCTTGTCCATCCAGCCGAGCATCACGAACTTGACTATCCTTTCAATCATGTTCCCGAGAAGGTTCAGGACCACGGTGACGGCGAGGAGGATCAATGCGAATGCCACGATGTGGATTATCGCTCCAGGGAACTCCAGATAGTCCTTTATCCACTCTCCCAGGGGGGCTGAGAACTTGAATGCAAGCCATGCTCCCGCGACGAGCGAGACTAAGGAGACTGTCTGTGAGATGAATCCTTTCCTGATGCCCTGGATCAGTGCCGGGATGCAGCCTACCAGTATGATGATGTCAATGATGTTCATGCAATGAAATATTTGAACAAACCTTAGGAAATCACTATCTTTGCAAGAATATAATGTGTCCTGTCCCAAAGTGTGCTGGATGCAAAATTAGCAAAGAAATTATGACATTCAAAGAGTACAAAGGACTGGATTTGGTTTCTGTCGGAAACGAAGTCCTGGATAGATGGAAGAAGAACCATGCTTTCGAGAAGTCTCTCGAGGTGAGGGAGGGATGCCCTGAATTCGTTTTCTTCGAAGGTCCGCCTTCTGCAAACGGCAAGCCTGGCATCCATCACGTCATGGCCCGTTCCATCAAGGATGCCATCTGCCGCTACAAGACTCAGAGCGGCTTCAAGGTCAATCGCCGCGCCGGCTGGGACACTCACGGACTCCCTGTCGAGCTTGGTGTCGAGAAGAAGCTCGGCATCACCAAGGCTGACATCGGAACCAAGATTTCGATTGCCGAGTACAATGACACATGCCGCAAGGAGGTCATGAAGTACACCGAGGAATGGAGGAACATGACCGAGCGTGTGGGCTACTGGGTGGACCTTGACGATCCGTACATCACCTACGACAACCGCTACATCGAGACCCTGTGGTTCCTTCTCAAGAAGATCTACGACAAGGGACTTCTCTACAAGGGCTACACGATCCAGCCGTATTCACCTACCGACGGAACCGGCCTGAGCTCTCACGAGCTCAACCAGCCTGGCTGCTACAAGGATGTCACCGACACGACCGCGACCTGCCAGTTCGCTGTCGTCGAGGATGAGAATTCGAGGAAGCTCTACGATGAGGAAGGCGTGCCTGTCTTCTTCCTCGCATGGACAACCACTCCTTGGACCCTTCCTTCAAACACCGCGCTCTGCGTCGGCCCTTCAATCGACTATGTACGAGTCCTCTCGTTCAATCCATACACCGGCCAGAAGGCCATCTATGTGGTTGCCAAGGCTCTTGTCGGCGCCTGGTTCAATGCCAAGGGTGCCGATGCTCCGATGGAGTACAGCCAGGGCGACAAGGTGGTCCCTTACAGGATCCTTGACGGTGAATTCAAGGGTGCAGACCTTGTCGGCATCAGGTACACCCAGCTGATCAACTGGTTCACTCCTGTCGAGGGTGATGCGTTCCGCGTCATCTCCGGAGACTATGTCACGACAGAGGATGGTACCGGCATCGTCCACATCGCTCCTACCTTCGGTGCGGATGACAAGAAGGTTGCAACCAACTTCGGTATCCCTGGCATCATGCCTGTGGACAAGGATGGCAACCCTCAGGCCCAGGTGGACCGCCAGGGCCGCTTCTGCAAGCTTTCAGACCTCGATCCTGACTATGTCGCAAAGTTCGTCGACCCTTCATATTCGGAGTTCGAGGGACGTTATGTCAAGAAGGGCTACAAGGGCTACTTCGAGGGGAACGAGGATCCTGCAGACCCAACGCTCGATGTCGACATCTGCATGATGCTCAAGGCTGACGGCCGTGCATTCAAGATCCAGAAGCACGTCCACAACTATCCTCACAGCTGGCGTACCGACCTTCCTGTCCTCTACTATCCGCTTGACTCCTGGTTCATCAAGGCCAGCGCCGTCAAGGAGCAGATGGTCGCTCTCAACAAGACGATCACGTGGAAGCCTGAATCCACCGGAACCGGCCGCTTCGGACAGTGGCTCGAGAACATCCAGGACTGGA
>JAGHSC010000080.1 GCA_018066065.1 Candidatus Cryptobacteroides faecihippi | reverse complement strand
ATCCCCATCATTCGGCCGAGTCGTCCACGCTAGACGCGCTGAGTAAGTGATTTCCGTGGACGACCCCCTCGAATCAGGCGCATCGTCCACGCTGGAGCGCACAGAATGGGGATTCGCGTGGACGATCCCCATCGTTCGGCCGACACGTCCACGCAAGTCGCGCATAGGGAAAAGGTTGAAAAGAGAGAAGAGGCTGAAGCAGGCGAGGCACCGCAGCAAACGGAGCGAAGTGCAGCGAAAGCTAGAACAACGCCTTAACCCTCTCGATCATCACCTCCGCAGGCAGATCCGGCTCCAGAATCAGATCCGGCTCCTTAAGGACATACCCACGACTCATCGCCTGAAGCGTACCACCACCGGTACAATTCAACATGATGAACTCATCCTTCGACACAGCCCCACACTCCACAGCCTGAGCCAACGCCGAAACAGCAGCACACGAAGCAGGAAGAAGATCATACCCCTCCACATTCCTGAACTTCATCATCCAGTACATGATGTCATCATTCTGAGCAAGGAACACATCCCCATTGCTAGCCCTCAAAGTATCAAACAAGCCACCAGCAATACCATACGGCGGCTTCCTGTTGGCAAGAACCTTCGCAAGGATCACCTCAGCCTGACGCCTCCCCTTCTCCGGATCAAGCGCAACCAACTCACGGCTACCAGCCTTCCAAGAATCATAGAGAAGCGTAAACGGCGCATTCTGAGCCACATACACCCTCATCGCATTCTTCCCGAAATCACCGGAAGCCTCAAGCCTGCAAGCATTCTCATAAGCAGCGATGGCACCCGTACCAGAACCCACCGCCTGGAAATATGCATCCGGAATGCGCCCCGTCACCTCAGCGAAACTCAGCACGGTGGTGCCCATGCCATCGCGACGCGCAACATTCTTCGCACCCCCTTCAAGGAAGAACGCAGGATCCTGGGCAAGCTTCTCACCGATGACAATCGCATCGTAATAGTCACATCCATGAGGCGCGGCAACAAGCTTCACACAACGATCCAGCTTCCTGCGGAACCAAAGATCATGGCCACTATCCTGCGGAATGCAGATCACGACCGGAATCTTGTTGTCCGAGCACACCTGAGCAAAAGCCCTCGCCGTGTTGCCGGCAGACTGCACGATCAAAGTCCTCTTCTCCTTCCGATCCATCCTCGCAAGGATCGAGAAAGCCTCAGTCTCCTTGAAGGAACAAGTCTTCATCTTGGCCCCAAGCCTCGGACACCAGCCGGAAAAAGTAATGTAAAGATTCTCAAGCCCCAAAGTCCTGGCAAGACCCTTGGACTTGTAAGTCACCGGAGCACAGGAATTCTTGAGAGTCCTCCTGACCGGCATCCACCCGGCGTACCTGTAAAGGCCCTCCTGAGTGTCATCCGGCACAAACTTCTTGTTGGCATAGACAGCTCTGACAAGAGAAGGCTCACCACCAAGAGGATCGCTGAGCGTCCATCCCTTATCCTCGAACTCCCTGCCCGTCCTGACATTCATCAGGTGATAAACAGTTGGTTTGAATCGCATATATGTCTGATTGTCTATTGGTTTGTCAATTCGTCTGCCGATCGATGATTTCAGCGATGTCCCTGACCGGCCTGTCGGAGTATCTCGACAAAGTCGCCTGGCACAGAGGGCACGCGGTAGCAATCGCATCAGCCTTGCTCGTGTACAGATTCTCGAGCGACGCCTTGGTGATCTTCTCCCTCTGCCTGAACGAAAGCGACAGGGATCCAAGCGAACCACCACAGCAGACACTCTCCGCCCTGCACTTGTCAGACTCGGCGATCGCAGCAGCCTGGCCAACAAGCCTCCTCGGCTCTTCATAGATGCCGCAGCCACGCCCCAGCTCACAAGGGTCATGGTAGACGTAGCAAAGGTCGCTCTTGGTCAGATGAAGACGACCAGCCTTCACGAGCTCATCGAAGTAAACACTGTAGTGGACGACCCTTACGCCCGGCAGATTGTAGCTTTCCTTGAACATCCTGTAGCAGATCGGACAGCTGACGACAAGAGTGTCGGCACCGCTCGCAAGGATCATCTCCTCATTCTTGTGGACCATGGACATGGCCTCGTCGGTCCTGCCAGCCGTCAGCATAGGCCTTCCACAGCACAGTCCCCCATCCCTGTCCATCCACTCCACATCGACCCCGGCCTTCCTGAGCACAGACTCGACGCTCCGCCCGATCGACGGAACAAGCTTGCTCATGCACCCGCTGAAATAGAGCACCTTGGCCTCCCTTACCGGAAGCGCCGCAATGTCGGAATAATCCTGATTGATTGAATATTCACGGATGGCGCGCTGCTGGATCCTGATTTCAGGTCCCTGCACGCCAACCTGGCAGACAGCCTCGCACTTGCCGCAGAGGAGGCACTTGTCGGAAATCTCAGCAATCCTCTTCTCGTTGCCGCGTCTGATCTGCCTCGTGAGGTAGACGGTGCAGTCCTTGATGTTCTCCTTGCCCGCACTCATAGGGCACGCATCGATGCAGACGCCGCAGTTCGGGCAGGAGTAGACCTGGACCTTCGCAAGACCTTTCCTCGCATTCCTGATCTTCAAGCCAGCGTTCCTCATCGGGATCAGCAGCATCTCCGCAGGGATGTGCATGTACCTCGAGAATGGAAGCACGCACATGAATATCCCCAGCACGATCGAGTAGGCCCACCAGGTTGGAAGGTAGTGAAGGTCATTCCCAAGGAACTGCCTGAATATCCAGTTTGCGGGGCCCGTCAGGAAGGAGCCGCCGCTGATGTGTGCGGTGAAGGTCTCTGCGAGAAGCCTCAGCGGGAAGATTGACCAGAGTGCATAAAGGCCAATCAGGTTGATGACAGATGGCTTGGCAGTCCTGCGCATGCCGAAGAGCCTCGAACGGACCCTCTTGATGATAGCCAGGACAATGCCGCTCAGCACGACGAGAAGGAAGAAGTCCATCAGGAAGAACAGAAGGGCTCCCCTGAGCGTCTGGTCGGTCTCTGCCACGAAGAAGTTGAAGAAGATCGGGTAGTAGAACAGGTTGATCCTGGTCGGCACGAAGAGAATCACTTCGATGTGGCCGAGAAGGATGAGCATGAACCATCCGAAAGCGATGCTGGAGTGCATGTAGCCCAGCAGAGGGTTCCTCTTCCAGAGCTTTACATGGAAGAGACAGTCACAGAAGATGTCCCTGATGTTCTTGAGGGCAGTCTTGGGATTGACCAGCGAGATGAAGAACTTACGCCTGTCTTCCCGAGAGAGCTGGAAAAGAATCCTGACCACGCCGAAGGCGCAGTACAGCAGCACGAATCCCATTCCCACCAGGAACGGAATCACGAATGGATTGAATCCTGAAGGAATGCGGTCAATCATAGCACTTGCATATTGAAAGGATCAGATGCCTGGTGTTGATGGCACGCGGGCAGACCATGGTGCACTTGCCGCAGAGCATGCACTTGCCGAGCATCGGGCGGACATCCTGTCCCCTCTGGAGCGCAAGGATCACCTTTCTCATGCTCATCCCGCTGAAAGGGGCAGCCGTGCACGTCGCCGAACAGGAACCGCAGGCCATGCATGTCTTGATGTCCGGATCGGTCTTGCAGAGAAGGTTGTAGACCTTCAAGTCCACCTTGTCCAGATCCAATGTCGAGCTCTTGCTCAGCTTGAAACCGAAATCAGCCATCTTTCAGATAGTTATGGATTTCCAGGGCTGCAGCCCTCGCCTCTGCAAGAGTCTCGGGAACAGTCTTGGTCCCAGTGCATGCACCGGCATAGAACACTCCTGGACGGTTGGATTCAAGGATGTCGAAGATGTTGTTCCGGCTCTTGAGGAAACCGTCATCATCGATGTCAAGCCTGGCCTGGCGTACAAGGTCGCTGACGGTTGGGTTGCAGACCATTCCGGACATCAGGACGAGCGTGTCGACCTGTACCTTGAGAGGCTTGCCGGCCAGTGTGTCCTCCGCCTTGACCTGAAGCCTGCCGTCGAAGGTCTCGCCCACTTCGGAGACACGTCCCCTGATGAAATGCACACCGAAATCCCTCTGGGCATTGATGTAGAAATCCTCATACTTCTTGCCGAACAGCCTGAGGTCCATGTAGAAGCAGTAGATCTCGGCCTGCGGGAACTTTTCCTTCATCTCGATCGCCTGCTTGACGGCAGTCATGCAGCAGACCTTCGAGCACTGGCTGTTGCCGGCCTTGAGGTCCCTCGATCCAACGCAGTGGACAAAGCCGACGGCCTTAGGATTGTCGATCCTTGCATCCTTCTCTCCCCTGAACAAAGCCTCGAGATCCCTGTTCGTGATCACCTTGTCATAGACCCCGTAGCCATACTCTTCCTTCTTCGAGGCATCGAAGAGATGGAATCCCGTGGCAAGGAGCACAGCCTTCGCGGCGATCGTGACTCCGTTGTCAAGAGTCAGCGAATATGTATCCTTGTCCTTTGTCATCGAAAGGACCTTGGTGCCGGTGAAGACGTTGGCATCGGAGATTTCCTTGGTCAGCCTGGCGATGATCTCGCTGGCCGGAGTCATGTCCGGGAAAAGCTTGTACCATGAAGCCACGTGGCCTCCAAGGGAGTTGGACTTCTCAACGATGATCGGCTTGTGGCCAAGGGCAATGAGCTGCCTGGCAGCTTCCATACCGGCGACTCCCCCGCCGATTATAACGATGTTGTCTTTCATCTCAGAAACATTTCATTGAAGTTGGAAGGCCCGGACGCAGGATGTCTTCCTTGTTGAGTCCCAAGTACTTGGCCTTAGGGTCATACTCGATGCCGATCTTGTCCAGGAATGGTTCGACGGCAACCTGGTGAAGCTGGAGACCAAGATCCCATGGATCGTAGCCGAGGACAAGACCTGCGATTTCCTCATAGGTGAAGACTGGGATTCCGAATCCATTCCTGCCATAGGTCTTGCCAGTTTGTTCGGAAATGACGTACTGCCACCTGTCGAGGAAGTACGGGCATCCCGGGCAGTTGGTGATGATTGCGTCCGGATGGAACGGCTCCATCGACTCGAACTTCTTGTAGGTGTTGGAGACGCTGTAGCCTCTGTTGGCCTTGACATGGTACTGCCTGAAGCCGTAGCCGCAGCAGTGGCGTCTCTCTGGATAGTCCACGACCTGACCGCCCCAGCTTTCAACCATCCCAGCAAGCACGTATGGATATTCAGCGCCGCCGACTCCCTTGTGTGGGAACATCTTGGCATAGTGGCAGCCGATGTGCTCCACGATCCTGAGCGGTTCTCCGGTCTCCTTGTCGACAAGGCGGAACTTTCCCTTCTGCGCGATCTCGTTCCTCCAATGGTAGATAAGGTCGCTTGAGTGAGCAAGATACTTCGGCTTGTTGAATTCCCTCCTGCATGACTTCCAGAGATTCTCCCTGATCCTTGCCTCGAGTTCCGGGAATTCCCTCCAGGTCTCGAGGGTCTCGGAGTAGTTTCCGAACGAGGTGATGCAGCTTGGGACATAGTTCTCGTAGCCGGCCTCCGTCATCAGGGCGAACTGCCTTGCGACGATGGTCATCACCGTTTCCTGAGGGATGGTGTCGCAGTGGTAGGCGATCCCACCGCAGGTGGTGTGGTAGGGTGTCTCATAGATGTCCTTCTTCAGGACATTCTTCGTGATCTCCGTGAACATCCTCTCGCTGGCCGGGAAGAAGTTCTGACGGATGCAGCTCCTGACATAGTACCAGTGGTCGTCAGGTATCTCTTTCTGGTAGTCGCTCCAGATCTTCTGTTTTCCTTCGTAAATCATGCCTCCTACTCATTGAAATGTTCCTCGGAGCAATCCTCGAAAGTGCGCCTCTCATATTCCTCCATCGTCATTCCCATCTCCTTGGCCTTTTGCTCGGAGAACTTCTCCACAAGCCGGATCCTCTCCGTTCCTCCCGTCACGTCGAAGATGGCCTTGAGCTCATCCAGCGATTCCTGAGGAATCCTCCTGAGCACACCGGGGCCTTCTCCCATGTAGTTCGCGCCCTGACGTTCCAGGCTCTTCTCGAGATGCTCGGTGTGCCATTTCCAGACAGGGCCTGACTCCTGGTGGTCTTCCCACCTGAAGGTCTTTGGATGGATGCAGTAGCCATACTTGAGAATATTCCCAGTCATCGCGTGAGTGAGAGGAAGGACCTGCCTTCCCTTCTCGGAGGAAGTGAAAAAGCCAAGCCTTATGCTGAGGTCCCTGAGAGCCATGATGACCAGGCCAGGGCCGTTCTTTCTTGGGCATCTGGTGACGCAGCTGAAGCATTCGCCGCAGTACCAGATCGTCTCCGAACGCAGAAGTTCCTCAATCTGAGCATCATCCTTGCCTTGGACGATGTTCATGATCTTTCTTGGATCGTACTTGTAGAATTCGGCCGCAGGGCAGATGGCAGTGCATGTTCCGCAGTTGATGCAGGTGTGCAGGCCTTCCTTGACCCTGTAGTCCTTGATCAATTCTTCGTATAAACCCATATAATAAGATAATCTACTATAAATGTAAATACGAAGATAAGCATAAAAAACAGAAGTCAGGCATGAAATTACAGATATCTTCTCACCAGAGAAGTCCTATCTGACTGAAATGAATCTATCTTTGCAGACCGAAAAGAACAAAGGCACAATGAAAAGATTTTTTTGCGGACTGATCATCGCATTGACTGCCGCCCTGGCATTCACCTCATGCAACAAAGACGATTTCAACACCGGTACCTACGTGATGTATGAACCGATCACCGACTGGGGCATCAGCAAGTCCGAAGTACGTTCTTACATGAAAGGAATGTCTGAATGGAAAGAGGACAAGGACAGCGAGGATGCAGGAGAGCTCACTTACCTTAACAAGGTCTCAAATGCCCACATGCGTTTCGAGTTCAACAAGAGCGCAGAGCTCAACATGAGCAGTGTCACCTACTATGGGAACAACGACAAGTTCCAGCAGATGAAGGACGACTGGGGCAAGAAGCTCAATCTCGAGTGGAAAGAGAATGTGGTCGAAGGAATCCATTTCTTCTCAGCAAGATGCGAAAAGATCGCCAGCGACGTGATTGTCCAGTACAATGGCACAGACAATTTCGAGTACATGACGGTCAGCTTCAACAGCTACGACTACCCTCTTTAGCAGCTCCCCACCAGATCCGGTCTTAAACTGCGTTGCGGTACTCTTTCGGAGTCATTCCGGTCCTTCGCTTGAAGAAGCGGACGAAATGCTGAGGGTACTCGAAGCCGAGACGCTCTGCAACCTGTGTGATGCTTAGAGAGATTGGACGGAGTTGAAATGAAATTCTTCCATCTAGTTACCTGTCGATGCTTACAATCTTGTAATTCCTGGTCCCAAGGCCGATCTTCTCTGCCCATTCGATCGTGTGTGTGCCATGCTGCCTGTCGATTCGGCTCAGGAGGTCGGTAGGGTCATTCTTGGCTGTGACCTTCTGCTGGTTGATGATGTCGACACAGGCCTGGTCGAGGGCAACCGGATCGGTTGAGGCAAGGATGCCGTAGTCCTCGAGCTTGACAGGTGCCGGATGGTCGACGCAGTCACAGTCGATTGACATGTTGTTCATCACGCTGATGTAGATGATGCCCTTCTGCTTCTTGAAGTAGTTGACGACTGCCTGCGCAGCGGCTGCCATCGACTCGAGGAAGCCGTCCTGGTCGCCGATGTACTCCGGCGTCCAGAGCTTCTCGATGTCGAGCTTGTTCATCTTGCCGGCTGAGTGGATGTAGGCCTTGCCGTTTGAACTCGCGCAACCGATGGAGAGGTTCTTCAGGGCACCGCCGTAACCACCCATCGGATGACCCTTGAAATGATTGAGGGCAATCATGAAATCGTAGTTGGCCATGTGGCCTCCGACAATGTCGTACTTGATGTGTGACTGGTCCTTGACTGGGATGCGGATCTCATCGTACTCATCCATGATGTCCACAGGGAAAAGTTCGGTGAAGCCGTGGCGTTCTGCCACACGCCAGTGATTCTCGGAGTTGTTGCGCTCGTCCTTCTTGTCTTCGGGTGCATTGGCGTAGGCGGTGTTGCACTCGACGACCGTGCCGTCAACCTCGAACATGAGGTCCTTGATGAGCTCCGGCTTGAGGTAGTTGGGATTGCTTCCCTCGCCCGTGCTGACCTTCACGGCAACACGGCCTTCAGCCTTGACGCCAAGAGCCTTGTAGATGCGGACAAGGGCCTCCGGGGAGATTTCACGTGTGAGGTAGACCTTGCTCTTGCCCTGGCCGAAGGCAAGGGCTGAGATGGCTAGCAGAAGAACTGCGGCAAAAAATCTTTTCATATTCGTAAAGTATTATTCAGCAGAGTAGAATGGGCCTGCCTCCTGATCCGTTGCTTCAAGCAGGAAGGTGACAGGGCGGAAGCCGTCATTGCAGGTCACGATCGCGATGCCGTCGCGGTTGGTCCAATCGTCGCCGTAGAACTTCTTCACGCCGGAAGAAAGGCCGAAGACATACTGGTTCATAGTGCGCCAGGCGCAGTCGCAAAGTCCCTTCGGACAGGTGTTTGTTGCGTAGAACACGTCACCTTCCTTGAGGATGCCGCATGGCTTGAGGTCCGGGTTTCCATATTTCTCGACGAGGTCCTTGCGGAGCGAGATGTCGATGACAGTTATCTTGACTACTTTCATTGATTTGTTTACTTTAGATTGGTACTGAAGAAAGGCTGACATGTGCGCATCCGGCAAGGATTGCTAGAGACGCAGCCAAAAGCAAGTGTGTTCTTTTCATGTTACAAAATTGCAGATAATGATTCAGTGGAATGGAACCTAATCTTCGGATGAAATTACCATTATTTCGGAAAACAGCAAAATAATGCCTAACTTTAGGTCAGACAAAACAGTAAAGAATGGAACTTGAGTACAAATCCTACACCGGATCCTATTACTACTCCGAAGACAGCGGTTACTTCTACGGCAAGGTGGAAGGAATCGAGGAACTTGTTGATTTCCAGGCAGAATCTCTTCCTGAGCTGAAGGATGCCTTCAAGGAAGCCGTCGACTATTACCTTGAGTCCATAAAGAAGTAGCTCCCGAGATTCCTTGAGGATGCGTCAGATGCCGGCGCCGTGCTCGAAGATCGGCTCCGTGACTGCGTTTGTCTGGAGTATCCTCGAGAACGGAGGGACATCATGGGTTAGCCAGACGTTTCCTCCCACCACAGTGTCGTGGCCGACTGTCACCCTGCCCAGGATAGACGTGTTGGAGTACACGGTCACGTTGTCCTCGAGTATCGGATGCCTGGGCTTGTCGATGGGACGGCCATCGCTGTCATAGCTGAAATTCTTGGCGCCCAGAGTCACTCCCTGGTAGAGCATCACATGGTCGCCGATGATGCTTGTGGCGCCGACAACTATTCCTGTCCCGTGATCGATGGCAAAGTACTCCCCTATCTTCGCAGCTGGATGGATATCCACCCCCGTGGCCGAATGCGCAAGTTCGGTGATCATTCGCGGAAGCATGGCCACGCCCATTTCAAGAAGCGAGTGCGCTACCCTGTAATGCATCATCACCGTGATTGCCGGATAGCTGAGCACGATCTCTGCGATCGAGGTCACAGCCGGGTCATTGTGAGCCACAGCCGCTACATCCTTGTACAGCAGGTCTCTAATAGCCGGCAACTCAGCGACAAAGGCATCTGCGGTGTCTCTGCTGCCGGTCTGTTCCTCGAGTATGGCAGCCACCATTCTCTCTGCAGGACCTGGTGCCGTCTCGCGGTACAGATTCGGGAAAAACACATTCCTCAGGAGCTTCATCATACGTCCGACGGCTTCCGGAGAAGGGTTCTCGGACACACGTCCGAGCTCCTCGACAACATTTGCGAGCATATCCATAAGCTAGTCCTGGAAAAGTGCTGTTGAAAGATAGCGTTCACCGGTGTCCGGCAGAAGCGCGACGATTGTCTTGCCCTCATTCTCAGGGAGTCTGGCAAGTTCATATGCAGCATGGAATGCAGCTCCTGACGAGATGCCGACAAGAAGTCCGCGGCTGCGCGCAAGTCCACGTGCCGCAGCAAACGCATCCTCATCAGCCACAGTCACAACCTGGTCAACAACATCGGCCGCATACGTCTGAGGCACGAAACCGGCACCGATACCCTGGATCTTGTGCTTGCCCGGGATTCCCGTAGAGAGAACCGCCGAGGTCGCAGGCTCCACGGCAACGACTTTGATGGCTGGATTGTGTTTTTTCAGGGCTTTTCCGGTACCGCTGACCGTACCGCCGGTGCCGACACCTGCCACGAAAACATCCACATTTCCGTCCGTATCACGCCATATCTCTTCACCGGTGGCAAGTTCATGGGCACGGGGATTTGCCGGATTTGTGAACTGACCGAGAATGACGGCTCCCGGGATGCTGTCCCGAAGTTCCTCTGCCTTGCGGATGGCGCCCTTCATGCCTTCTGCACCAGGAGTGAGTTCAAGTGTGGCGCCGTAGGCCTTGAGCAGATTGCGGCGCTCGACACTCATGGTATCCGGCATGGTGAGTATGGTCTTGTAGCCCTTGGCCACTCCCACCCATGCGAGACCCACTCCAGTGTTGCCGCTGGTTGGTTCGATGATGGTGGCGCCAGGGATGAGAATGCCCTTGGCTTCCGCATCCTCGATCATGGCAAGAGCGATGCGGTCCTTGACGCTGCCGCCAGGATTGAATGATTCGACCTTTACGAGCAGTCGGGCTCTCTGTCCTTCGAGACCTGAGATTTCCACGAGTGGGGTGTTTCCGATAAGATCGGTGATGCTTGAGTAAATCATGATTGTCTTTCGTTTTATATGATAAATATACTGAATGGTCAAAAAAAAGAGGACTTGCCGACTGGCAGGTCCTCATCGTATAGTGTCCGTCACATTCCTCTGACAGCATCACAATGCAGGTTTCCCGTACCAGTCCGAGACAGGCGCGAAACAACAACAGCAACATGCTGACATGGATATGATCATTTCGTTTCTCATTGCTGGGTGCAAGATAGGAATATCAAATGACAATTCAAAAACTAAATTTCAATTCCAGTGTGTCTGGCGTGGACGTGTCGGGTGAATGAGTGCTGGGAGCGGGTGGGGGGGGCGGTGCCCCCCGGGGGGGCCCACCCCGGGCCGGGGGGGGGGTTTGGATACTTCGCGCGGGTGTGTGTCGCCCCGGGCGGTACACCCTCCACCCGCCGCTCCCAGCACTCATTCACCCGTCACGTCCACGCCAGACACACTGGAATTGAAATTTAGTTTTTGAATTGTCATTTGA
>JAGHSC010000128.1 GCA_018066065.1 Candidatus Cryptobacteroides faecihippi | reverse complement strand
GCAGACTCCGTGTTCATAATGGATTTCGCTTCAAGTAAAATGAAAGTTTTCTATGTGTTCCATTTCTTACAGCTCAAGTTCCTTGCCGGAGTAGAAGTCGAGAAGCTTGGCGCTGAAGAGGTACTCGTAGCGTGAGCGGACCAGGTTGGATTCTGACTCGAGGAAGTTGTCGCGGGCTTCATTGAACTCTGTGATGTTGGCCTTGCCGTTCTCGTATTTCGCCATCACCAGGTCGTAGGACTCCTTGGCGCTCTCTCGGGCGTCGATGCTTGAGCGGTACTTCTCCTGGGCGGCGACCGCGTTGTAGTAGGCCTGCTGGATTTCCTTGTAGAGACTCTTTCTGGCGTTCTCGAGCTGAAGGGCTTGGTAGGTACGGTTCAGCTGAGCTGCCTTGACCTGGTTGCGGGTCTGGAAGCCGGTGAAGATCGGAACACTGAGGGACAGGCCGAGAAACTGGCTGAAGTTGTTCTTCATCTGCTCGAAGAATGAGTTGGAACGGGCACTGCTCATCGTGTAGTAGTTCGTGCCTATGCCTCCGCTGGCACTGATCGACGGAAGGAATGCTGCCTTGGCATTCTTGATGGTGTACTCGGTTGCATCGAGCCGGAACTGTTCTGCGCTGATCGATGGCTTGACGGCAACCGCCTGGGCGAAGATGTCTTCCGGATTGCCTAGCAGGATCCCATCGATCAGCCCGTCGGGACGGACTATGGAAAACCCTTCAGGGCTAGGTAGTTCCAGAAGCTGGCTGAGATCCAGGACTGCAAGGTTGAGGTTGTTCCTCGCCTGAGTCGCCGAGAGGCGGCTCTGTCCGAGAGCGGCTTTCTGCTGTGCTACCTGGGCCTGGCTGGCCTTCCCGTTCTGGGCCATGACCGACAGCCTCTCGTGCTGAAGGGAATCGATTCTGACCTGATTCAGTGCGACATCGAGTATCTCCATGTCGTAGAGGATGTTGACGTAGGCCTGTGCGACGTTGACGCTGATCTGGTCCTTCGCCTTCTCCAGGTCTGCTGTCGCGGCCTTGAGGTTCAGCTCGTCCTGCTTGATCGAGTTGCTGATCCTCATGCCCTGGAACACCGGCACGGAAGCTCCGATGTTGAGGCCGGTACTCGTCGTGTTGGTGTTTGAATAGGTGTTGTCGGCGGTCAGTCCTCGTCCGAAGGAGAAGTTCTCGCTTGTGCTGGCGCTGACCTGCGGC
Source organism: Candidatus Cryptobacteroides faecihippi (assembly GCA_018066065.1). Taxonomy (GTDB): domain Bacteria; phylum Bacteroidota; class Bacteroidia; order Bacteroidales; family UBA932; genus Cryptobacteroides; species Cryptobacteroides faecihippi. The sequence continues at coordinate 1,295 of JAGHSC010000128.1, read as the reverse complement.
AGTCGGCTTCCCTTTGCGGTGCTCAACTCCAATTCGCGCTGAGTGACCTGAAGGTCCTGCTGCTGGAGATTTATGTTGTGTTCGAGAGCGTAGCCGATGCACTCCTGGAGTGTCCAGGCTTTGCCCTGTGCCGTTGCGGCTGTGCCGGTGAGGACGAGCGCCGCTGCCATTGTGAGGAAGTTCTTCATGTCCTTTCGCTATCTGATTTCAAATATCTTCGAGCCTCTGACCTTGTCTCCCGTCGACAGGCCTTCCCTGACCTCGATGTTGATGCCGTCGCTGATTCCGGTCGTGATGGCCCTCCTTGTGTAGGTGCCATTCTCTTCCTGGATGTAGACGAATGTGGAGTCGTTCTTGAATTCGACAGCGCTTTCCGGGATGCTGATGACCTGCTCGGCTCGCTGGAGCACGATCTCGGCATTGGCGCTGTAGCCGGAGCGGATGGTGTGGCCATCCGGGATGGAGACTGCGGCCTTGATCTCGAACTGCTTTGTTCCGTTGCTTTCCACGGCCTTCGGAGAGATGTATTCGAGAATGGCATCGAAGCTGAGGTCCTGGAGGGCACCGATCGTGATCCTGACGGGCATTCCTTCGGAAAGCTTGCCGACTTCTGTCTCGTCGATGTTGCCGTCGAAGATCAGGTCGTGCATGTCTGCAACGGTGGCGATGGTGGTTCCGTCATTGAATGTGTTGCTCTGGATGACTGAGTTGCCGACCTTTACCGGAACGTCGAGGATGAGGCCGTTGATGGTCGAGCGGATGAGGGTGGAGCTCGACGATGCGTTGCTCTTGCTGACTCCGTCGCGCACGACTTCCAGTGTCTCCTGGGCTGCATCATGCTCTTCCTTGGCCTGGCGGTAGGCCTGGCGCACCTGCTCATATTCCTCGGCACTGACGAGGTCCTTGTCGTAGAGGGCTTTCTCGCGGTCGAGGTTTGTCTTTGCCTGCTGGAGGTTGAGCTCGGAGAGGCGTACGCGGCTCTGTGCAGAGCTGAGCGACCCCATCTCAGGGATGACCTTGACTTTCGCGATGATCTCGCCTTCCTTGATCTGCTCGCCGGCTTCCTTGAGGATCTCGGAGATGATTCCGCTGATCTGTGGCTTGATGTTGATCTCGTCGCGCGGGACGATCTTGCCTGTCACGACGGTGCTCCTGCTGATGTCGGCCATCACTGGGATGACTTCCTCGAATCTGTCTGGCTTTGGCCTGGACCTCTTGTAGAGGTAGGCGAAGGTTCCGATGAACAGGATTGCGATCAGGCTCACGATCGCGATTCTCTTGAACTTTTTCATATT
>JAGHSC010000238.1 GCA_018066065.1 Candidatus Cryptobacteroides faecihippi | reverse complement strand
CCACATGTATCAGCGCAGGACCTTCGAGGAATTGTCTGGTGGTGAAGCAAGGATAGTCGAGATGTATCTTGTCCTTATGTCAGACGCCGAATTCTGCATTCTGGATGAGCCATTCTCGAACATTGCCCCTAACTGCGTCGAAAATATGCAGGTTCTGATACAGGCACAGAAAAAGAATACCTTCCCCATCAAGAGCCGTGAGGATTTGATACACCATGGATACATTCTTAGATAATCTACTACTGCTTATGAGAACCACATTCACTACCGCTCTGATCCTCCTGACGGCTGTCGTAACTACATGTTCCGCCGCAGGGAAAAACAAAAACACGATAATCGGAAAGACCGGTTCATCGATAACATTTACCGTAGATGCCGGCCTGCCGGTTCCTACGTCCCATTTGAAGACTGTTGACGCTTCAGGGGTCTGCCGGAGGATGTTCTATGACCACGAAGTCCCTGACGAGGCGATGGAAGTCGTAGCGACGAGCTTCAGTGGAGACTCGCTCTGCATCCTCGGAAAGGACGTTCTTTTCCAGACCATGGTACGCGCGTACGCAGAGCACAGACCTCTCGTTCTCTCTCCTGACATGATCTGGATGGCGATCAGCCAGGGATTCGGCCAGCACGTGAACCGCAATGCGGAGAAACTCCGCCCGATGCTGGTCAGCCACGAAGGCAAGGCCGACCTTGTCATCGAAGATGCCGTCAGTCCGCTTTCTGCCGAATACGACTGGAACAAGGCAATCAATGGATTCGCCGCTCAGGTCGAGAAATACACGAAGGACGGAGTCGCAAAGACCATTGCGGCCGATTTCACCACGACCGGAGATGTGGAGCGCATAGCTTCCCGGATGGTCCTGATGGACAACTTCAAATCGTACTTCGACTACATCTCGATAAACATCTCCTGCGGCATCCCGTCCATCACGGTTGAAGGAACGCCAGAAGATTGGAAATCAATCATCAACCGCACGAAGAAGCTTGCGAAGTACGATCTCGAGTGGTGGACAAAGGACTTGCTCCCGATCCTCGACCAGTTCCTGAAGGCCTCGCAGGGCAAGCCGGATACAGGCTTCTGGCAGGACATCGTCTCAACCAGAAAGACCGGAACCCTCAGAGGGGGCGGATGCAGTCCGGACAAGCCAAGCAAGATAGATGGATGGTTCCTCAAGCTCTTCCCTTATGACGAGGAGGGACTGACCCCACAGACCATCCCGTGGACCAGGAAGATGCCTGGCGAGCAGACCCGCACGAATCTGATCTGCCGCGAGGTGAGCCCTGGCGGAGAGGTCCTCTCTGAGACGAACCTGGAACTGATGGCTGGCTTCGTTGGCGTCAGGGAAGACCCTGAGACCTTCGCGCTGAGGCCACAGATTGGCTGGATAGTCCACAGGAGCGTCACCGAGGACGTGGCCTTCAAGGATCTTCAGAAGCAGAACAAGTACGGAATGATCATGCTTCGCGTCATTGAAGTCCCTGAAATGCTGAGGAAACTCGACAGGATCAAATCGCTATCCCTCGAATTCACAGGAGATGTCGTCATCCCGGAATGGATGGACGAGCTGACCATCGACTACCTGACGGTTACAGGCAAAGTCTCCGATGCCCAGAAGCAGGAAATCATCCGCCGCCTCCCGAACACCAGGATCACCTTCTAGCCTTCGCGCTCAGAATTACTGCTGAGCGTCTTCCTTTGTCAGGAAGAGTGAGATGCGTGCAAAAGGCTCGCTTCCCTTGAAGAACACGAGATCGTACACACCTTCAGGACACTCGATGTTGATGTAGTCGCTGAAGAAGAGACCGGTCTCGTCACACTCGTTCATGTCATGTGTGAAGAGAGCCTGCTCGAGGAGAGCATCGTCAAGCACGACTGCCTCATAGGTGTCGTGGTAAGGGAGGCAGACAGCCTTGAGGCCAAGATCCTTCGTGGACTCATTTGAACGGAGCTCGATGTACTCGTTGAGGTAGAAGTTTGCCTGTACCGGATAAGTCTCGTAATTCTCGGATGAAGCGTATTCCTCAAGCTTTTCGGTGTCGTAGGAGTGACGGTTGCCGGTGAGCCTGAGCGGGAGCTCGTTCTCCTCGGCAAAGGCCTGTACCGAGCCCCAGCGCATGTGGATGTACGGCTCGACCTTGGCAGGTTTCTCATATTTGACGGTAGGGACCGTGCAGAAGGAAGACAGGGCGCAGGCATCCTCTCCAACCCACTCGTCATCGATCTTGTAGGTCTCGTCGCCATTGACGATGTCCTTGCCTACGAAATGCCAGCCTTCGGTGTTGAAGTTGCACATCGGTGCCATGCATGAATATACCCAGTCAGCGACCGTGCCGCCTCCGATCTGGCTGCGGTCGGAGATGAACTTATGGTCGATGACCACCATCTCGCCTGCCTCGTCGACCTTTCCCTTGTCCTGGATGGAGAATGGGCAGATCATGTGCCTGTCCTCAAAAGCCAGCTGGGCAGCATCAGCTTCCTCCGATGACTCATTCTCAGCGACGGTCTCGGTTTCGATTCCAGCCTCGTCAGACTCGCCTTCAGCGGCCTTTGTACCCTTGTTGTTCTTGCAGGATGCGATGCAGGCGCAGATGGCCACAGCTGCAAGCGCGTAAGTGAATAACCTTTTCATGATTGATTTGAAGTGAATTATGTGCAAATATAGAAAATAGACAAACATTATTCGGCAGAAAGCAGCCGCTTCCGGACACTTTTGTCCTGAATGGAGCGGAAGTCATTGTCCCCCAGAAGCTTTGATGCAGCCTGCATGTAGTCGACGTACTCCGGGCACCAGAGGAGCTCCGGGTCTGCGTCGTAGCGCTCCCTCACGAGAGCGAGGAACGTCTCATCGGGAGCATATTCCTTTCCCAGCGCAGTGGAACGCCCTTCCGGGTAGTCCAGGAGATGCCTCCAGCAGGAATATTCAATTCTCTTCCTTTCTACCTTCTTGAAGGCTTCGGCGCCTGCCAGCTCCTCACGTTCATCAAGGGTGGCGGTTGCCTTGGCCACCAGGCTGTCGATGACGTGGACATAGCCGTCGAGGTCCTTGTCAAACGCCTCCGGCATCTTCGGGATCCTGATGTTGGTGACGTACTCCGAGACCTCCTGTACAGTCCTGTCCGAGAAGGAATAGCCCTTCCTCCAGGATCCCCTGCGAGGCATGCGGCATTCCTGAGCATCGATGCTGAGATCCACCTTGCTGCCCTTCTTCAGGAAGGCCTTGCAGACAGGGTCGCGTGAGATGTGATAGATTGTGGAATAGACGTTGTCGCAGCCTGAAAGCACCAGCGTGCCGCGGCCCAGGCTGTCCAGTTCCACGATGCGTATGTCCTTTTCATCCAGTGCGACCTTGATTTTTCTCAGCCCTGGATGGTCCACTGAAAAGTGGATGACTATGTCGCTGTCATGCCCTGCGCAGGAAAGCAGCAGGACAGCCAGCATGAAGAGTGCAGCTATCTTTCTCATATCGTGACGTAAAGGTAACCAATTGGATGAAAAAAAGAAAGCGGCCGATCGATCGGCCGCCTTCCATTCAAGTGTTCAGGTCAGAGGGACTACTCGGTAGCCCAAGGAACACGTGCCTGATAGGTTGCGGTGGCTCTGTTGCGGAAGCCGTACGTTACAGAGTAATTGACTGTGCCGGTGAATGCTGTTTCACATGATCCGTCAGCCTTTGCCGCAGTGATGTTGAAGGTTACGTTCTCTTCAGAGATGGTAACGCTTCCTCCATTGATGTACAGCCTTGTGCCTGTGTAGTCACTAAGGATGTACTGAGAGTATGTTGCTGTCTTCTTGAGGTTGGCGATGCTGTTCGCTGTCGGAGTCGTGGTGTTGGCGAATGTGTAGGTTCCAGCAGGGACAGGATCGATGCAGTAGCTGGCGTTTGCTCCGTTGCCGCTGAATGTCCATGTGCCGTTCTCGACGAGAGGGAGGTTGACAGTGTAGTTGTGGTTCATGGATGAGTAGGACATGAGCAGGACGCTGCTGTTAGGAATCTCCGCATAAGGCTGTCCGAAATAGATGCCGGTGCAGCTCAGGAACGTGGTGAACTCGGCGTCTCCGTCAGGGCATGGCCTGAGTCTGGACTCGGAATCGACATCGATTGCAACATTATTGATTGACTGGGCGAACCTGATGTCGCCGGTTCCCTCGAGATTACCCTTGAGGTCGATCTCGAAGTTGTAGGTACCATCCTCATTCTGATCGATGCAGAGATAGCCGGTGTAAGGAGTGATGTTATTGTACTCAGTGTCATTTCCAGAGAATGTGAAAGTGTACGGATTGGCAGCGAGATTACCATTCTTCATGCCAGTTGACCATTCCTCTGCTTCCTCGAACTCAAACCTTCCAAGAGGGAGATTCTTTCCCTGCTCGTTGGTAAGGTAGCCTGACTCACCGAAGACATCAAGAGTAAGGTATGAAATCTTAGAACCCTTTGCGAACTGGAGAGTTACGCTCCATTCGTTGGCTCCGGTAGCGTGGAAGGTTTTGTACTGGTTGATGAAGGTAGCGCTGGCGTTGCCAAGACCCTGGGAATCATCCTTGATTGAGATGGCTCCGGTATAGGTGTAGGTATGGCTTGCCTCAGCCTCGTCAACGACGGTTGCTGTGATGGTGTAGACACCTGACTCCTCTGCGACGGTCACTGTACCCTCGACGATGGCGACTTCCTTCTCACCGATGACAAGGCATGAGTGATACTTGTCGGCAGCTGCAACTGAATAGGTGCCGGCAGCGTGGTTTCCATCCTCGTCGAGCTTGAATGTACCTGTAGGGAATGCAGGGGTCTCGGCACCGGTGGTGTTGAGAGCGAGCTTGACCATGTCGGCACCGCTCTGGAAGGTGATGTAGTACTCATCGAAGGTGGTGTACTCATAGCTTGAGTTGTTGTACACGAACATCCTGTTGCCAAGGTACCTTGCCTGGATGCCCTTGGTGGTGTCGACTGCACCCTTCTGGAGGACAGTGACTTCCTTGGTGGTCTCACCGCTGGTGAGCTTGATCACTGCAGACCTTGGCTCGACAGAGGTGTTAGGGTCAACCTCGAAGAAGCTCTTGTACATCTCGATGGACCTGGTTGCAATGCTCCTGATCCAAGTAACATCCTCAGGGATCTCAACCTCGACATCATCTGCTGCGATGAGGGTGATGGTGGAAAGTCCGCCTTCCTCGTCGACGACGATGCCTTCCTCAGCACCCTCGACTTCGAACACCTGACCACCGAAGCTGATCTTGCGGATTACAGAAGTGCTTGAGTTTGATGCGTAGACATAAGCATCCGTTGCATAGGTATCGTACTTGTCGAAGTAGATCTTGATGGTACCGCTGTTTGCATTGGCAGGGGTTACGACGTAAGGATTGCCTGCACCGGTGATCACACCGATTTCGGTTTCGTCGTCTGCACCGGTCATGGTGTAAGGAATGGTAAGGGTTACTACCTCGAAATAGTCACCGCTCATTTCGTAGACATCAAGAGCGTTCTTGGCTGCAGCAACGTCAATCTTGAAGCTGAATGGAGCATACTTGTCGAGGACGATTGTAGAGCCGTCGGTGAGGTAGAACACAACCTGTGATGCTGTCTCCTCAACCTTTGAGAACACGGTGTTGATCTCTGCTGAGCTAGCGATGCCCATCTTCTGCCAGTTTGCACCATCATCGGTTGAGATGAACCAGTAGTCACCTTCAACCTTGACCTTAGGGGTGACACCCTGAGCCTGGATCATGTTGCCCTTGGAATCCTTCATCCATGCACCGTCAAGAACCCAGTAGTACTGGCCGTCGGTGAACTGTGCGATGCTGATGACTGGGCTTTCTCCGTCCTTTCCGTTCTTACCGTTGGCGATGGTAACTGTCTTGCCATCGGTGAACTTGATGGTGTAGCCAGCCTCTGCGCTTCCGGTGACGCTTTCCACGTAAACCTTGCCGTTGAGAGCAGTTACGATGGTGTTGAGAGACTTGTAGTCAGAGTTGAGCTGATCTACAGCAGTCTGCAGCTTCGAGATTGCAGACTCTGCCTTGTCCATCCTGTCCTTGAGGTCGGAATCGTCGTAACATGAAGTTACAGCGAGAGCGCCTGCAAGAAGGACTGCTGCGAGTTTAAAGATTCGTTTCATTGTGCGAATGTTTTGTTTGTTGGTAAAATGTTAAGTATGTTCTCGTTATTTCAAAAGAGGTTCGATGGCCGTGATCTCTCCGAAGCCTGAGAACACTCCATTCAGAGTGGTTCCAGGGCGTCCTGTACTTGGTGAGAATGGCTGGAGGTAGACCTTGCCCTCGCCGGTCTTCTCGTTGTAGGTGGTGGTGATGAGCTGCTTCCTGTTGGTCTCCAGAGGGAATGGATATTCACCCCTCACACCCATGTAGTCCATGATGCCGTACCATGCCTGGTAGTAGGTCTTGATGCGCGTTACCTGCTCGTCATCGCTTTCCGGAGTCCATGAGGCTGCCCTGCATGTCACACCGCTGCTGGCTATGATGTTGTAGTACATCTTGTTGCCTGAAGTGTAGTAGAACACCGAGCCAGCATCGGTGAAGCAGAAGTTGCGTGCTTCGGCAATTCCCTCACACCCCTCGAGGCTGTAGAAGCTGGCAGATGGGGTGAGAAGCGTAGCATTGAGTTCCATGAGGTAATGGGTGCCGTTGGCAAACTCTATGACGTAGTAGAGGTAATCGTTCCTGCCGCCTCCGCAGCCCAGGATCTTGAGGCCGCGTGGTGGCTCTGGGTAGATGATGCTGCTTATCTTGCTGAGGCCGGACTGCGGAAGCGACCATGCCATGCCGCTGTAGAAGGCCTGCTGCTCCTCGTCGTAGATGGAGACAGCCGAGCCGCTTGTCTTGACGTAGGCCAGGGTGCCGATCCGGGCTCCACCCTTGCTGAGATCGCCTGAGACTGGATGGAAGAGGTATTCCATGTTCGAGCTGATGCAGTAGGCAGTACCATCCGTGACGATCATGGTACCGTACTGTGCGTAGTTGGCGATGACGGTGGTCCCGAACGCTCCAGGTGCGCCGATGGTGAAGAATTCTTCATCCTTCATCGTCACGGCGAAGGAACTGTAGTCGAGACCGTACAGATGGTGATCCGTACCGATCGCGAAATAGCCGACATCGTACGTTGACTGGTTGCATCCTGCGTAGCATCCCATGTCGTTGACACGTCCCTCGATCGGCATGTTGTTTCCAAGGTTGAAGAGGTTCCTGGTCACCTTGCCCTCATCCCCGCTGAAGCCGTAGGTGATGCTGGCGTTGCTGATCAGGTCAAGTTCGGAAGTCTTTCCTCCGTCGCGTGTGTAGGCAACGACGATTCCCTCACCGAGGGACCGAGCGACGTAGACTTTCCATGACTTGATGGTCGCATAGCCTGTGGTCTTGTCGGTCACTGTGAGCGTGATGGTGTACGGAATGCTTGACGGTGAACACCTTACCAGATAGTCGAGATCCTTGGTGTCGCCAAGCTCAAGACGGTCTGTCGAGAGGCCTGCAGTCAGGTCCATCTCCCAGAGGTACTCGAGGTCCTCCTCGGATCGATCCTTCTGAGAGATCTTGGGATGGATGATCAGCGAGTCACCATACGAAAGCATGAGAGTGTCGGACAGCGATGTGTCCACCATGATGTCAGGTATCTGAAAGGTTGATTCAGTGCTCAGGTCCTTGTAGCATGCCGCTGCAGTCAGCATTGTGCAGACTGCGATCAGGAGGTATTTGAATGTCTGTCTCATGCTATCTTTCCACAAGTGTTTCAAAAATGGTTGGGATCGTTGTCGGAACGGTTCCGGTTCCGCTTTCGGCGTACTGGCTGTTGTACCTCATCACATCGGGGCTGTGCATGAGCGGCTCGTCCGGATGCTCCTTGTCATAGGAGGCGACAAAGTTCCTGAGGATTGCATTTGCAGAGTACCACCAGGTGTTGACCTTCAATGTGTAGCCTTCATTCCTGCCGCCGCTGAAGTGGGTGTACATGTCCACCTCGTCACCGAGGCACTCGCACACCACCTTGTGGAACGCGGCAGAGTAGTATGGGCTGAAGAACAGGTACCACGATCTCCAGGCGTAGGATTCAGGTCTTGTGTAACCGGCTGTCCAGACGATGTCTGCGGTCGAATTGCTGTCGAACTCCCTGGTGAAGTCATCGCTCGGAAGGAGCTTGATGCGCGTTCTCCTTGAATCCTGGCCCTCAAGGGCGGCAACCTTCATGTAGATGGCACCGGATGTCTCGCCTGCCCTGACCAGGGCGGAATCGATGGAGAAATCCTTTCCTTCGGATGCGTTGTTCTCGGAGGATTCCACGATCTTGAAAGGGATGGTCCTGTCGTAGTCCGTCACTGGGCCCACGAGGCGCACCGGCACCTTTAGCGTCGGCTCTGCCTCTGAATAGTATCTCAGGGAGAACTGTATCTGTGACGTGCCGAAGCAGATTGCGGAATCATCCACGTCGTATGGCATGATTTCCTGCTTCTGGCATGCTGCCGCAACCGTCAGGACTGCGGCCATTGTCAAGTATGTCAATATCTTTCTCATCTTTCTAAAGCTCTTGAATGCGGCCGTAGGCGATCTCGGCCTGCGGATAAGGGAAGGTCAGGTGCTCCGGAGCAAGGTCGAAATAGCCCTTTCCCATGTCGTACTTGAGGTCTGTGTGCTTGAGCCAGTAGATCAGCTGGCCTTCGTTGATGAACTCGCGGTAGTACTCCAGCGTGAGCTCCTTCATCGCATCCTTTGTGCCCGGAAGGTCTGTGGTGATGCCTCTTGCGTGTCTGACTGCGTCGAGGCAGTCGAGTGCCTTTTCAGGCTCGCCCTGGAGGATGTGGTTCTCGGCCATGATGTAGTACATCTCGGAAAGCCTCAGCATCGGCATCCTGTTGCGGAAAGGAACAGTCCTGCTGGCACTTCCGTAAAGCTTGTAGTTGACATAGCCCACGTTGGTGCGGGAAAGGAGCACAAGCGGTCCCCTGATGTCCTCACGTCCGGAAAGAGCTCCGGTCTCGCTGTCGACAACAGGGAATGCAACCTCGTCGATGAATGGGGTGTTCAGCAAGATTCCACCGTTGGAAGAAGCGACGTAGAACACGTAGGCATTGGAATACAGCTCGGTCACCTCGAGGGAGAACAGATGCTCCGAAGAGAATGTGAGATCTATCTTGAGACGGTCTGTCTCGTTGACAGCCGCATCATGGTTGCACCAGGTCACGGCAGCTGCCTGGAGTGCACCCTCGGCTGCCTTCTGAGCATATTCGGCGGCGATGGATGGCTCATCGAACCACTGGTGCGCGCGGGCAGCGAGTGCCAGTGCGGAGTAGTAGTTCATGTGCTTGGTCCTGTGGTTCCAGTAGCCCTCGCTGTTGGCTGCGTTCTGGAAGGCCTCGGTCCTCTTTCCCCTGACCGGATCATCCTCAAGGCATTTGAGTGCCTCCTCGATGTCCGACATCAGAAGCTTGCGCGTCTCCGCGTAGCTGAGCTGAGGCGTGACATTCTTTGAATATTCAGTCACGTAAGGGATGGTGACCTTGGATGAGTTGGCTGCGTCTGCAGGATGTGCAACGCCGAGCAGCCTCATGAGGTCGAGGTGTACATAGGCCCTGAGGCCAAGGAGCTCGCCTCGGATGAGGTCATATTCAAGTTCCTCGGAGAACAGCGACCTGTGCTGCTCCAGCTGCGAAAGCTCGAAGTTTATGTTTGCGATGATGTTGTAGCAGGTCACCCAGAGGTTGGTGACCGTCGACTGGACGGTGGCTGTCTTGTAGGAGTGAGTCTGCCACATGGACATGGTCTGTAAGGTACTTGTGATGTACGGGTACACTGCCAGGTCTGGAAGCATGCTGGTGATGTACTGTCCGTAGGCATGGCTTTTTCCCATGTCGAGGTAGACTCCCGTGAGAGCATCATAGTACCCCATCTTTTCCTCGAAAAGCTTGTAGCCCTCGATCTGTGTAGTCGATACTGCTTCCAGCCAGCCGTTGCATGATGTGGCGGCGAGCAGGATCAGTGCTGCGGATATTGCGTTGATGATAGTCTTCTTCATACTCGTCCCTCCTAGAATGTTGCTGTGACTGCCAGTGATGCGCTCCTGGCATAAGGATAAGAGGTACCTCGCTCGATCTTGATGGATGACCAGGTGACCAGGTCATTGCCGTACAGTGAGATGCGCAGGCGGCTCATGTGGAGCTTGCGCAGAAGGCTTGTCGGCAGCTCGTAGTAGATGGTCGCCGACGAGAGAGTCATCACATTGTTCGCCTGGACGAATCGTGAAGTGGCCTTCGTGGCACCCTGGGTGGCCTGGAAGCGGATTGCGTTGCCGTTGCGGTACTGGGCGTTCTGGCCTGGGTAGTACCACCTGTCCGAGAAGATTCTCCTGTCCACATTGTAGGAGATGTCGGCGTTCTCGACGAGGTCCACGAGGGTGGAATTGTACCTGTAGCCTCCGCCGTAGGCTGTCATGATGACGCTGACTCCGATGCCTTCAATTTCGGCGGTGACGCCGAAGTTGCCGTTGACCAGAGGGTCTGAGGAACCGCAGTTGACAAGGTTGGATGAACTCCACACGTTTGTGAGGTAGCCAGCCTTGTTGATGAAGAACTCATCGCCTGTGATCGGATCGACACCCACAGAAGGAACTGCCCAGATGGAATGCAGAGGCATTCCGTCGTAGTACTGGACGACAGGAAGCGCGCTTCCGACAGCCTCGGCAATCTTGACCATCTGCTCATTGTAGTCCTTCATCGACTGCGAGATCTCCATGATTCTGTTGTCGTTGACTGCGACCTTGCCGATGAGGGTCACGAATGAGTGGTTCTTCTGGTACACCGTGTAGTTCACGGCAGCCTCGATACCCTTGTTGCGCACCCTTCCGAGATTGTCGCTCACCGAGCTGAAACCAGTGGAAGGAACGATGGTCCTTGAGAACACGAGGTTGCGCGTGTCGGCGATGTAGGCATCGAGCGTGACGTTGAGACGCTTTGTCCTGAAGTCGAGGCCAAGGTCATAGTCCATCTTCTCCTCCCAACCGAGATCAGGGTTCTCCATGTTTCCGAGCAATGCTCCGGCGAATCCGTCATACAGGCTTCCGGTGGAGTAGTTGTAGACAGGGAGTGAGTTGTTCGATGTGTAGTTCTGGTTTCCGGAGGAACCCACGGAGCAGCGCAGCTTGAACTGCTGGATCCATTTCGACGACTTCAACCAGTTCTCGTTGTGGAGGTTCCATGCCAGGCCGGCGCTCCAGAAGAGACCCCATTTGTTGTTGGTTCCGAACACGGATGAAGCACTTGCCTTGACTGTGGCGTCAGCCATGTAGCGCTGGTCGTAGGAATATCCAGCCGTGAGGAGGCTTCCAAGGTTTCTGTTGAGGCCGCTCAATCCCTTCGGGGTCCTGTTGACGTCGTACTGGTGGGCAAAGCTGATGTCGGAGAGACGGCTGCTTGGGAAGCCGACTGCGTAATGGGTCACTTCGTTGTACTGAGTCTCCGAGAAGTTGTACTGGGCGGTTGCGAACACATCATGGATTTCGCCGAATGTCTTGTTGAACTGGGCGGAGATGTCACCGGACCATGATGTGTAGGTACCATGGGTCTGCTCATACGAGCCCTTGGCCACCGCATCCTCATCCGTGTCCAATGAGGTTATGAACTTGGAATGGCTTGCAGGGTAGAACTCGTCTGCCTGCGTCTTCTTGGTGTCCACTCCGATACGTCCCACTATCCTGAGCATCTTCACCGGGTTGAACTCAACGTACGCATTGTCGGTGAAGTCGAGGTAGTTGCTGGTGTCGATCACGTTGAGGGAGGCATCGTACAGAGGGTTGGACACCTTTTCGTTAGCCGATCCGCGTGAGAATAATTTCACGAGGTTGCCCTCGCTGTCGTAAGGATTCCAGTAAGGATTGAGCCTTGCGTAGGTGGAGAACGATCCGTACTCTGAGTCCGAACTCTTCATCGAGCTGATGCTCATGATGTTCCGCACCGTCCATGCTCCCTTGCGGTATGCCAGGTTCATGTCGCCGGTGAACACCTTGCGGCTCGAACCCTTCATGGCACCTTCAGTGTCGTTGTAGGAGAAAGTGGTGAAGGACTTGAGTTCCTTCGTTCCGAGCTCCACTCCGAGGGAGTGCTTGTTGCTCACGCCCACTCTCAGCGGCTTGCTGAGCCAGTAGGTGCTTTCACCCTCAAGGGCTTTCCTGAGTCTCTCGTTGTACAGGTTGATGTTGCTGACGAGGTCGTCTGTGGTCCTGAAACCGTAGGTGTAGTACTCCTCGCGCCTTTCGACCTCAAGCTTTTCCAGTGCGTTGCAGAGGTCGTAGGAAGTGAGGTCCGGCATCTCGAGTGTCATGCTGCCTGAATAGGAGACCACGGCCTCCTTTCCTGAATCAAGGTTCTTGGTCTCGATGACGATCACACCATTTCCTCCCTTGCTTCCATAGATTGCCTTCGCGGAGGCATCCTTGAGGATCGTGATGCTCTGGATTCGGTTCATGTCCATGTCCTGGATCTTTTCCAGGGAGGTCTCGAATCCATCCAGGATGAAGAGAGGAGTGTTTGCATCGCTCACGAAGTTGGACTTGAGGTCCGTGGAGCCCAGGTCGAACGAGCTTGCGCCTCGCAGCTGCATGCTCTTCATCGCGTTCGGGTTGGATCCCTGTTCAAGGTTCTCGATGATGAGGAGGGATGGGTCGAGGTTCTTGAGTGACTCGAAGACGTTCTTGTTTCCAACCCTGCGGAGATCCTCTCCCGAGAGGGACTGCACCGCTCCGGTGAAGGAATCCTTCTTGCGGGTGTATATTCCCGTTACCACCGTCTCGAGGATGACGTTGTCGTCCACGTCAAGCCTGACATGAGCGGCCTTCCATCCGGAAGAAGTCTTCAAGCTGCTGATTTTCAGCTCCTTGACTTTGTAACCCATGAAAGAGAAGCAGAGAGTCCTGTCTGCACCGATGTTGATGCTGAAATGGCCGTCGACGTCTGTCTGGGCACCCAGCTTCACATTGTCCCTGTCATAGACCGCCACTCCAGCCAGAGGCTCGCCATTCTCATCGATGACGTCGCCTTGGACGAGGACGGTTCCGGACTGAGCCCATGCCGTGCCCAGGGACAGCAGGACGCATGCCAGCACAACCATCGCATGGCGAACCCGTCCAAACTTACTGTAAAAACTCATTTAACCGACTTTTGGCAATTACACTATAACTGCTGAAATTAATACAAAAGTCAAAGGTAAACAATTATTTACAATAATTGACACTATTAGTGCCCCTTTCAATATAATCTCTAGAGCATCAGGCCGATGATCCTGAAGGCGAGAAAGGCGACCACCCATGCGAGCACAAGGGAATTCACGACCGTGAAAGCCGCCCATCCGCGGCCTACCTCACGCCTGAGAGTGGCGATGGTCGCGATGCACGGGAAGTAAAGCAGGACGAACAGCATGAATGCCCAGCTGTTTGCCGGATTGAAGATGTGCTCATCCCTCATCACCATCGCCAGGGTCTTCCCGTCCTCATCGTCCGGTGAAGCATGGTAGAGGATGCCCATGGTGCTGACAATGGCCTCCTTGGCAGGAAGTCCCGTCAGCAGGCTGACGTTCATCTTCCAGTCGAATCCCAGAGGCTCCATCACGGGCGACACGGCCTTCCCGACCATGGCCAGGTACGACTCCTCCGGACTGGCCCCGTTGTCAGTCTTGCCTGCCGGGGAATATTCAAGTGCCCAGATGATCACGGATGCCGCCAGGATCACGGTGGAGATCTTCTGCAGGTAGTCGTAGACCCTTTCCCAGATGTGCATGCCGGTGTTTCGCCATGTCGGACGGCGGAACGGAGGAAGCTCCGAGACATAGTCCTCGTCCTCCATCCGGAACCATTTCGTCTGCTTCATGATGAACGCGAACCCGATCGAGAGGGCGATGCCGATCATGTAGAGACTCATCATCACAAGGGACTTGTATCTGGAGAAGAATGCAGACACGAAGAGCATGTACACCGGAAGGCGGGCCGAACAGCTCATGAACGGGATCATCAGCATCGTGAGGGTGCGGTCGCGCCTGTTCTCGATGTTCCTGGCCGCCATGATGGCCGGGACATTGCATCCGAACCCGATCAGCATCGGGATGAAGGAACGACCGTGCAGGCCCACCATGTGCATGATCTTGTCCATCAGGAAGGCTGCCCTGGACATGTAGCCGGAATCTTCCAGAAGCGACAGGAAGAAGAACAGAATGACGATGTTCGGAAGGAACGAGAGCACGGCTCCAACACCCTGCACCACTCCGTCCACGACCAGGCTTGTGAACCAGCCCGGCTTCATGATGGACATAAGCCATCCGCAGAGGGAACTTATCCCAGACTCGATCCATCCCTGGGGGATGGCCCCGATGGTGAAGGTCATCTGGAACACACCGAACAGGATCAGTATCATCAGAGGGAAGCCAAGCCACTTGCTGGTGAGCACGGTGTCGAGCTTCTGAGTGAAGCTGTGGTCTGAATTGTCTCTGCTGTGGAGGACCGTCTCCAGGAGGGCACCGGCCACGAAGCCTCGCCTTGCCTTGGCCACGAGGACTTCGGACTGTTCCCCGAATTCCTTCTCGAGGGAATCATGCGTCCTGTGCGCCACCTCGAGCACTTCATCTGCATTCGGAAGGGCATTGATGTAGGGCAGGATGTAGTCCTGATGCTCAAGCAGCCTCACTGCCACGTAGCGTTCCGAAAAATGCTGCCAGTGCTCCGTGTGGCCTCTGTGGATGGCCTCGGAGATCTTTTCGATCGATTCCTCGATGTCCTGTCCGTAGGGAACGCTGACGTTGCGCACGAACTCACCGTCCCAGATCTCGGCGACCTTGCCGAGGATGGAGGCGAAACCTAGCCCGTCGCTGAAATCTGCAGTCAGGACAGGCAGCCCGAGGATCCTCGAGAGCTGCGTGATGTTGATTGAATGGCCTGTCGAGAGGTACTCCTTGTAGTTCTGGATGGACACGATGACCTTGATGTCAAGGTCGATGAGCTTTGTCACGGGATACATCGCCTCCTCCAGATGCATGGCATCCACGAGGTTGAGGACGATGTCGGGGGAAGTATCCAGGATCGAAGATATTTCCGACAGTACTTCGAAACGGACAGAATAGCCGTTGAAAGAAACGTTCCTGCTGGCGATGTTGCCGTCAGCTCCTGTCACAGCTACTTTGATGCATCTTGCATCACCCTTTGATGCCATAAGGGGGCAGCTGTGGCACTCTCCATTGCAGTTGAATGAATTCATGACCACTGGGTTTATTGATTATTAGATGCAAATATAAGAAAAGAATCAATCTCTAACTATCTTGATGTCCAAGTGGAGTGTGTTTCCCCCTCGGATCTCGTAGCGGCGGAGATGTCCGGAACGGTTGGTGTGGATCTTTCCAGTGTCTGTGACCGATCCGTCCGGTGATGAGTACACGGCCTTCCATCCCTTGAACCTGACGGTGACGCTGTGCTCGTCTGAACTGACTTCCGGATGGGTCTCACCATCGAAGATCAGCGCAGGGACAGTCATCATCTGGCTTCCCTTCCCGGTCAGGGTCATCCTTATGCCCTTCTTTCCGAGCCTTGATGTCCAGACGGATTCTCCATCCGTGAGAACCAGCTTCCCGGGAGCGGAGCTTACGACCTTGTAGCTGTCCCAGCATGGAGCGATGCTCAGAGGACCTGGATTCTCGATGTCGGTGTGGTAATGAGGGTGATTTGTCGGGCAGGGACAGCTGAGAGCGATGACGGGTGGTGCCCCTGCTCTCTGAAAGCGTCCCAGACCATTGGAGTCATGTTCCTTGTCAGCATTGAGCTCAAACTCTGCAGTGTAGCCTCCGCTGTTCATCATGACGCGGTGGAATGCCGGGGAAGTGACGAAGGTCGAGGCTTTTTCCGGCTTGGATGCAGGGACGATGCTGTCGTCTGCAAAGAGGTAGGCCAGGAAGGCGAAGGAGCCCATCGTGACCATGTATTTGTCGAAGTAGGCGTAGCCTTCGCAGCCGTACTTGGTTTCGGTCGGGAATCTGTTCTTGATGTGCCTGACCGGCTTCTGCTCAAGCCAGTAGTCGAGGCTTCTGACGCTTCTCAGGGCTGCGGCCTTGAAGCGCGAGGCCATGGCTTCGTCGCCACTCTGCCTGAACCAGCTTGCGTAGTACTCGCAGACTGCCGCGTAGACGGATTCGTTGAAAAGGAATCCGTTGCTTCGTCCGCCGAATGGATACTCGCCGCTGACACTCTGCATCTGAAGTGTGTATGGAGCGGACTTCAGCAGCCTTTCCTCAAGGGCGGCGCGGGAAGGTCCGCTGTAGCCCATCTTCAGTGCGGCCATGAACTGGAGGCGTGTCACGAAGTCATAGGTTATCGGCTGGTTTGGGTCCATGTACATTCCGTTTTCGTCGAACCAGCGGATCTGGTCTGCGATGCGGACTTCAGCCCATTCGATGTCGCCTCCGATGCCTGCCATGACCCTGGCGCACTCGCTGGCCACTCCGAAGACCCCCCAGTTGTCGGCCTTCTTCCCTCCCGGCTTGTGCGGGTGGTAGAGTTCCTCTGCCCTTGCACCTGACAGGCCATCCTTCCATGCCTGAATCTTCTCGCGTGTGAATATTCCCGAGCGCTCGCATTCCTGCAGGCAGAGGACAATTTCCTTGATGGCAAACTCATTTCCTGCCTTGCTGGTCTTCGGCATCTCGCGGACGCACAGGTCCATCATGTGCTCGAACTGTTCCTTCAACTCAGGAAGCCTTCCATGGGAGACCAGGATGCCTATGTTCGATGTGAGTCGGCCGA
>JAGHSC010000028.1 GCA_018066065.1 Candidatus Cryptobacteroides faecihippi | reverse complement strand
CTCAATGACACCCTTCACGATGTCGCAGCCCGTCTCGACGGCCCTCGACACAAGCAGCCCGAAGAAGTCCGAGCGGATGGAATCATCGCTGTCCACAAAGCCAAGGAACTCCCCGCGAGCGGCATCGCTGCCAGCATTCCTGGCAGCGCAAACGCCCCTCTGCGACGGAAAAGTCACGACATGCAGACGCCCGTCCGCACCTGAATAATCAGACAGGATGGCGGCGGAGCCATCTGTGGAACCGTCGTCGACACAGATGATCTCGATGTCCTCAAGCGTCTGGGAGAGGATGCTGTCCAGGCACCTGCGGAGGGAAGAAGCCGCATTGAAGACTGGAACTATGACAGAAACCTTGCACATCACCTGGCCCTCCTGTAGTTTTCCTTCATCTGGCGAAGGAGCTGGTTCATGAACACATTCCTCGCATGGACGAAGCTGTACGAAATGACCTCCTGCCTGTACCTGCAGCAGTCCAGGAACCAGTCCAGAGTCTCGGCGACCAAGACATTGTCCTCGTCGCTGAGCTCGTTCCAAAGCTCCCAGTCCAGCAGCTTTCCAAAGCAGTTGGCAGCCATCGGGATGTAGAAATCACGCCCGACCCCCTCCTCGGAAATCAACTCCATCGTGGCGCGGACACCACGGACGATGCATCCGATCTTGAGAGAAACGTCCCTGGCATGAGTCACGGAGCCAGGATTCACCGTGTAGTAGTAGATCACGCTGTCGACGACCCCGATTGAATTGGCACGGAGGGCCGACTGCGCACAGAAGACAGCATCCTCCTCGTACTTCATCCCCTCGATGAAGAAGATGGAGTTGTTCCAAAGCAGCGAAGCCCTGAAGATGGCAGTGCAGAAGCCATAGAAGAAATAGGCCTTGCTCTTCTTCAGCCACTTGTTGAGATCCAGCGGAAAGGAATATCCAAGTGCGCCGCTGCGCGGATCGTAGGTACGCACATCCCCCTTGGTGATGTCTGCACCCGTCCGGGAAGCCAGCTCATACAGCTTCTCATAGAAATCCGGGTCGACGAAATCATCGGCATCAAGGAATCCGATGAACTCTCCGAGCGCACTCCGGATGCCTTCGTTCCTCGCGCATGAGACTCCCCTGTTGGTCTCGAAGGTCACAATCCTCACGCGCGGGTCCCGGGCGGCATACTCCGCCAGGATCTCCGGAGAGGAATCGGTGGAAGCATCGTCGATGCACAGGATCTCGATGTCGGCGAGAGTCTGGCCAGCTGCACTGTCCAGACACTTTCTCAGATAACGTTCCACATTGTGGACCGGTATGACAATCGAAACCTTCGGCATCACTTGTTGTTCAATTTCGAGGAAAGGACCGTGAGCACCCTGCGGACACAGCCACGGGCACCCTCCTCGACGGAATAAAGCATCACTCCAAAAATAGAAAAAACTATCGACAGGACAATGATTGCAGACAGGAGGAACGCCCAGATCGAGACTGACGGATCCAGGTGGAGCCTGCCGAACAGCCAGACGGACAAGGCCGCCGCGACGGCAAAGACAACGCTGTGCTTCGTGATCAGCAGCACAAACAGCGAAGTTCTCTGCCGGAATCCTCTCGAAAACAGGAAATACGGCTTCCAGAGGAACCCGATCGCAAACTGCGAGATGATGCTGGCCAGAAGGATTCCGTTCAGTCCATGGTAATGGCCCAGCACGAGCGCGAAGACTATGTTCAGCGTTCCCTCGGCGACCGGGACCCATACGTCCTGGAAGAGACCATAGGCATTGATGAACTCATCATTAATCGAACGTATGTTGCCGATCATGAAGCTCACGATGATCAGGCCGAGGGTGGTCAGGCCCAGCCTGTACTGAGCCCCGAGCCAGACACTGATGAACGGTTCGGTCAGGAGCCAGAGGCAGACCGAGCAGACCCCGGTGATGAAGAACTTCATCGAGAAGAGCTCGCGGTAGACCTTCATTATCAGCTTCCCGTCATTCTCGGCCACAAGGTTGCCCACACTTGCATCCATGCCCGTGAAGATCGCGCCCAGCACGTTGTAGATGTTCCCGACGACGACCATGTAGTTGCCGTAGAGGGCCACGTTGGTCAGCGTCGTGTAGCCGTAGATCACGATCGGACTGATCTGGGACATGGCAAAGCCGCCGAGCTTGTGGATTGCCAGGTACTTGATCTTCTGGAAGACATCAGGATAGTGATGCCTCAGGCTGGAAGGATGCTCGACGGATTCCTTGAGATAAGGGAAGTCCTTGTTGATGATCCTGGTGGTCAGGAAAGCGGAGATCGTGGCGTTGATTGCCTCCAGGGCAAGCCACCAGATGAATCCATGGTCGCTGTACTTGACCATGACTGCCTGGAGGATGAGCTTTCCGACCGAGATGAGACGCGACCTGGTCAGTACCTTGTAGTTCTGCTGGCTCGCGTACAGGGCGATCCTCTTGTAGTTGACGAAGTACTTGAGGGACTCCGAGTAAAGCAGGGTGCAGAATGTGGCATACGGGTACCAGAGAGGCAGGTTCGCCTTCCTGAAGATCTCCGGGAAGAAGCACATCACGATGAAACTCCCGACAATGACAAGGATGGCTATGATCTTGTACAGCCATCCTTGCAAAGCGATTATTTCCTTGATCTTCTTCCGGTCGTCGTCGAACAGCGGCTTGTAGAGAGTGACCGATGTGGCAGCCCAGATGCCGAGCTCCATGACGTTCAGGCCGTTCAGGATGCTCGTTGCAGTGGACTGCAGACCGATGACTTCAGTTCCCAGGACGTCGATGAAGATCTTCCTGGAGAAGAAGCCGACAAGCATGGCAAGGCACTGGATGAAAAGAGCTACGCCACTGTTGCGCATGCTCTTCACGGTACGTCCGTATGCCTTCTGCCCTGCCATCGAAGCTTACAGGCTGGCGATGTTCTTCTCGTTGAGAAGTGCCTTGCCTTCAGCGGTGTAGGAGTAGTCGATGCGATCCTGGTAGAACTTCTCGACCTTTCCACGGACGATCTTCATGGTGCTGTTGACCATTCCGTTCTTCTCTGTGAACGGCTCGTCGCAGATCTGGATTGCGGCAGGGAGCCACCTCTCAGGGAACATTCCCTCGTGGGAGCCGCCCTTCTTGTAGGAATCAACCTCCTCCTGGATCTTCTCGAGCATGGCAACCTTGCCTTCCCTTGATTCAGGGTCGAGACCCTTCGCACTCACATATTCCTTCAGGGCGTCCTTTGCAGGGACGATGAGGGCCATGGTGTAAGGGTTCTGGTTGTTGTGGATGATGCATGCCTCGACGTACTTCGAGCTGTCGGTGAGGCTGTCCTCGAATCCTTCCGGACTGTACTTCTCTCCGTCGGAGGAGATGAGCAGCGACTTGAAGCGGCCGACGACGTAGAGGAACTCCTTGTCGTACATGTAGCCCATGTCGCCGGTATGGAGCCAGGTGCGGCCCTGGTCATCCTTCTTCAGAGCCTCTGCAGTGCCCTGAGGGTTCTTCCAGTAGCCTGCCATGACGTTCTCGCCGCAGACGCAGATCTCACCCTTGACGCCCATAGGAACTTCCTGTCCGTTGTCGTCGCAGATCTTGATGTCCATTGGCTTGACGACGCGGCCTGAAGAGCCGAACATCGCGTGGCCGGTGGAGTTGGATGAGATGATAGGGGTGGCCTCAGAGACGCCGTAGCCCTGGAAGATAGGAATTCCGATGGCGCAGAAGTACCTCTGGAGCTCGATGTCCAGGAGGGCGCCTCCACCGACGAAGAACTTCATCCTGCCGCCGAGGTTCTCGCGCACCTTGCTGAAGATGATCTTGTCGAAGAGCTTGATGAGCGGCTTCTTCCAGCACTGGAGGATGCCACCCGCATTGTAATATTCCTTGTTGTAGGAGATTGCGAGGTTGAGCGCGAAGTTGTAGAGCTTCTGGACGGTAGGGCTCTGCTTCTTCATTCCGTTCTCGATGTTCTTCTTGAAGTTGCGGGAGAGAGCCGGAACGGAAAGCATGATGTGAGGCTTGACCTCATTGATGGCGATCGGCACGTTCTTGAGGGTTGCAAGAGCGTTCTTTCCGGTAGGGACTGTCGCGATGGAGCTGCAGTAGGACATCATCGTGTAGAATCCTGCGACATGGGCGAAGCAGTGGTCGAGCGGAAGGATGATGAGCATGACTGAGTCAGGCTCGATTCCGATGACGGAGTGGGCCTGCTCCACGTTTGCGGTGTAGTTCCTGTGGGTCAGGAGGACACCCTTCGGGTCTGCCGTTGTACCGGAGGTGTAGCTGATGGTCGCGTAGTCGTCGGGCTGGACTGACTTGTAGCGTTCCTCGAGGTCGGCCATGTGGTCGACGAGGAAGCTGTCACCGATGGCACGTACCCATTCGATGCTGATCTCCTTGTCGCTTCCACCCTCGCCCTTGTCAAGGACGATGATCTTCTCGACTCCAGGGATGTTGTCCACGATGTTGCGGATCTTCGGAAGCTGCTGCCCGGAGACGATCACAAACCTCGACTCGGAATGCTGGACTCTGAAAGTCAGGTCGTTGCTCTCCTCAAGCTTGATGGAGAGAGGAACATTGACACCACCGGCATAGAGGATACCGAGCTCTGCAAGGATCCAGTCGTTGCGGCCCTCGGAGAGAAGCGAGACCTTCTCGCCTTTCTGAAGGCCAAGCTTCATGAGTCCGGCTGCGATGCGGTAGCCTTCCTTGCGGGTCTGCTCGAATGAAGTCTCGGTCCATGTTCCCCCTACCTTCTCACGGAGGAAGGTGTGGGACGAGTACATGCGGGTGTATTTCTCGACGAAGTCGATGATGGTAAGTCTTTCTGCCATTGTACTTATCTGATTATTAGTTTATTCTGAAATCGGTTTCACCCCAGGGAAGAGGCCGAAGAGCTCGGCGTCGATCTTGTCGGTGATTGTCTGGAAGTCCTCTGGACGGTTCTCGAACTTGATGTTGTCGACGTCAATGATGAGGAGATGGCCGGCGTAGTCCTTGATCCAGTCCTCGTAGCGCTGGTTCAGGC
>JAGHSC010000116.1 GCA_018066065.1 Candidatus Cryptobacteroides faecihippi | reverse complement strand
TCTTCGCTTCATTGTCCGACATCTATGCCTGGACAGTGGATTTCTTCGGGCTTCAGGAGGGTGATGAATTCAAGGTGATGCACCAGCAGAAGGTGTGCGAAGGGGAGGTCGTCTCCGTCGACACGATCTACTACGCCGAGTTCCACAGGGAGGAGAAGGTGATCCCGGCTGTCCGCTTCGAGGCTGCGGATGGAAGCGGGAAGTACTGGAAACCAGACGGGGAGAGCATGAAGGGTGCGTTCCTCAAGGCTCCTCTTCAGTTCTCTAGGATCAGCTCGGGCTTCTCCTACCACAGGAAGCATCCTGTCACCGGAAAGGTAAGGCCTCACACCGCCGTCGACTACGCAGCTCCGGCCGGGACACCGGTGATGTCCATCGGTGATGGAACCGTGCTCAGCGCCGGCTGGTCTGGAGGAGGTGGAAACACAGTGAAGATCAGGCATAACGGAGGCATCTACACGACAGCCTACCTCCACCTTTCAAGATACGGCAGCGGGATCAAGGCCGGCGCACGTGTCCGTCAGGGACAGGTGATCGGCTATGTCGGTTCGACCGGTGTGTCGACCGGCCCTCACCTGGACTTCCGCGTCTGGAAGAACGGAACCCCTGTCAATCCGCTCAAGATCGACAATGTCCCGGAACCGCCGATCGCAAGGGAACTTCGTCCCGCGTTGGACTCAGTCTACATGAAATACAGTCACATAATGGACTCGCTGACCGTCTGCCGTTCATCGGGCATGCCTGCCGGCGGATGGAAATAGCATTTTGACCGATATGAAAAGAATTTCAAGGATAATCATCGTGATCGTGGCCATGATGGCCGCAACACCGGCCTGGGCCGTCTTCAATGAGAGGAATCTTGCACAGACCCTGCAGGTGCTCCGCTACGAGCTCTGCAAGGCCTATTCGGAAATGGAAGCCAGGCATCAGGCATTCGAGAAGAGGGACGAGGTCCAGCATCAGGAACTTGTCCGCCTCATCCATGACTGCAACGAGCTGTCGCTCATGCTCTATTCCCAGAAGCAGGATTTCACGTTCGACCTGACCTACGCTCTCCAGCAGGTTACGGACCATTACCACAACTTCAGCCAGAACAGGGTTCCGTACGACAACATCATTTCCTTTCTCGATGTCGAGATCGAGCGCTACGACAGGCTTCTCGGCGCATTGAAGCTCCTTCCTCCGGAACTGGTGGAAGTCCCTGACAGCCTTGGCCCTAAGCTTCTCGACTCGCTGACGATGTCGCTCCACACCCATCTGCATGGCAACCATCCTCATGCCGAGGGCGAGGACCCTCACCAGGACGAGATCATGGAGATGATCGGTGCCGATGAGCATGATGAGGAGGATGAGGACCATCACCACGGTTCCTTCAACCTTGACAGCCTTTCCCTCATCGCCAGGGACAGCTGCATCTTCTACACCGAGAAGCTCTTCAACATGTACTCGGAGCTACGTGAGCATCTTGTCGAGGACAATGAACTCTACGAGACGACCAACAAGAGACTGAAGGATGCCTATGAATATGCCCAGGGGCGCTACAAACTCGTCCAGAAGAAGATATTCATCGATGGCCAGAACAATTACTGGAAGGTGCTCAGGAACTTCTCCAGGTCCCTCAGCCAGGCTTCCACGGATTTCGAGGACAAGTATGCAGACTCATTCCTGAATGATGTCAAGAGCGAATGGCGAGGCCCGAGGGTGCTCGGATTCTCCCTCAACATGCTTGTGTTCCTCCTGTTCGCCATCCTCGTCAGCTATGTCGTGATTGCTCTGCTCAAGCGCAAGGTCCGCTACTTCGGGACGGAATCGTTCCAGAAGCGTGAGTTCACCATCAATCTCCTTGTCTCGGCCGTGATGATCTCCCTGACCCTTGTCATCATCAGGCAGGCTGTCAACGGGCTTCACTTCTTCAGGATGGCCTCAGGGCTTCTCCTCGAGTTCACGCTCCTGATGGTGGCCATCCTGGCCTCCATCCTCATCCGCAATTCCGGAAAGCAGGTCAACTCATCCCTCAGGCTCTATGCCCCTGTGCTCCTGATGGGACTCATCGTGATCTCATTCAGAATCATCTTCATCCCTAACAGCCTCATCAACCTGATCTACTCTCCGCTCCTTCTTTTCTTCGGTGTGTGGGGGCAGGTCTCCCTCAGAAGGTATGGCAAGGTTTCTCCGAAGGTTGACAGGATCTTTGCCATCGTGTCGCAGATCGTCACGCTTGTGACGCTCCTTGCCGCCCTGCTTGGATATTCACTCATGGGACTGCAGCTCTACATCTGGTGGATCTTCCAGCTCACCATCCTGCAGATCATCATGGCATGCAAGTATCTCATCCACAGGTACCGCCACTCCAAGGTCGAGAAGATGATCCGCGCCTACAGGATGAAGCATCCTTCCTACAAGTCCAAGACAGAGGGTGCATTCATCCAGGTCACCTGGCTCTATGACCTGCTCGACATGGCAATCCTTCCGGTCCTGATCGTGGCATCCTTCCCTGGCTGCCTCTACATGGCCTCCAAGGTCTTCGACCTCACGGAAGTCTGCATGAATGCCTTCAGCTACGCATTCTTCAACTATGACTACCTCCACCTGTCCATGAGCAAGATCGTGATAGCATCTGGACTGTTCTTCGTCTTCAAGTACCTCAGCTATGTGCTCAAGTCTTCCTACGGAGTCTACAAGATGCACAGGGCCATCCAGATGTCGGGAACGGGCTTCGTGCGCGAGAACGAGGTCAACCTGACCCTTCCGAACAACGTGATCGGAATCGTTGTCTGGGGCGCCTATGCCATCGTCATCGTCTCCCTGCTCAGCATCCCGACTGACAAGATCTCGGTGATCGTCGCAGGTCTTGCAGCCGGTTTGGGATTTGCCTTGAAGGACATCCTGAACAATTTCTTCTATGGTGTCCAGCTGATGTCAGGCCGCCTGCGCGTCGGTGACACGATCGAGTGTGACGGTGTCAGGGGAACGGTCGACAACATCAGCTACCAGACCACGCAGATCATCGGCGTGGACGGCAGCCTCATTGCCTTCCCGAACAGCACTCTCTTCGCCAAGACGTTCAAGAACCTCACGAAGAGCGATTCCTACGAATGTGTCAGCCTCCCTGTCGGCGTCGCCTACGGCACCGATGTGGAATATGCCCGCAAGGTGATCATCAAGGCTCTTGCGCCGCTCCGCAAGGAGGACAAGTTCGGCAGGATGATGATCAAGGAAAGCTTCGGCATCCAGGTGCTCCTGATCAACTTCGGGGACAGCAGTGTCGACCTCCTCGTCAAGCAGTTTGTCCTCGTGGAACAGCGCAATGCCTACATCGCTAAGGCCAACGAGCTGATCTACAAGGCTCTCAATGAAAAGAACATCGAGATTCCGTTCCCTCAGGTGGACGTCAATTTCAAGAACACTCTCCAATCTGAACAGAAAAACAACATTGACTGAATATGAAAGCGATTGTGACCGGTGCCTCGAGGGGAATAGGCAAGGCGATAGCCCTCGAACTGGCATCCCTGGGATTCGACCTTGCACTCGTGGGTCGTGACACCCAGTCCCTTGAATCCGTGGCCGACGAGGCCCAGAAGGCAGCAGGGGAGACTGAAATCAACACCGTCTGCATCCCTGCGGACCTTTCCGACGAGGCCGCTCCGGAAATGGTCGTCGCGGAGGCTGCCAAGTGGCTTGGAGGCATCGACCTGCTGGTCAACTGCGCAGGCATAGCCCAGGCAGGAAGCTTCACAGAAGTGACTCCGGAGCAGTGGAACACGATCTTTGCTGTCAATGCAAGGGCTCCGTTCTTCCTCTGCAAGGCCGCCCTTCCTTATCTCAAGGAGTCCGAGAAGCCGATTGTGATCAACATCGCATCTGTGGTCGGCTTCAAGGGCTACGCCAACCAGAGTGTCTATTCATCATCCAAGCATGCGCTTACTGGATTCACCAAGGTCTTTGCCAAGGAAGTGCAGCCGTTCGGAGTCAGGGTCCATCTGATCTCTCCTGGCGGTGTCGCCACCGAGATGGTAAGGCAGACCCGTCCGGATCTCAACCCGGATGACCTGATCCAGCCTGAGGAGATCTGCGAGATTGTGAGGTTCCTTGTCACCAGAAAGGGCAAGGGTACGATCGACCAGTTCTACATCCGCCGCTATAACGGCCTGGCTTTCGACTAGTTCCGGTTGAACCGGCCTAGAGGACGAATTTCCTGATGGCTTCAGCGAGTCCGTCATCGTCGACATCGGCGGTGACGTAGTCAGCCTGCGACTTGACATGATCCGAAGCATTGCCCATCGCGACTCCGATGGCGGCATGCCTGATCATCAGGATGTCGTTGGCTCCATCCCCGACACCCATGGTCTCCGAGGCGTCGAATCCGAAATGCCTTGCCATGGTGTCGATTCCCAGGGCCTTGCTGGTACCGTTTCCGACGATGTCCACGAATTCCTCATTCCAGCGCTCAGTGTGGCTGTGCGGCATGAGCGACATGAACCTGGTGTCCTCGTCGCCTGAAGGGAAGAATCCAGTGACCTGGAGGATGTTCATGCTCTCGGCCAGGGCGACAGGGTCATCGGCCGAAACGAAATCAGGGAAAGGAACCACCCCGCCAGGAATGACTTCAAGGCTGAGGCCTCCGGTGCCGAGGTAGGAAGTGACCTCGGGCCCTCTCTCGTGGCTCATGTAGACCTTGTCCGACGAGATTGCGACGAATGGCCTGTCATTCTCCTGGATGTCCCTGAATGCCTTTGCCAGGTCCTCGGATGTCATCACGCTGCATCCGATGTCCTTTCCTGAAGCATCGATGCAGTGGGCGCCGGTGAGAGCGACGACGCCGTCACACTCGATTGAGGTAATGTTTGAGAGGAACTGCTTTGCCCTGCTGGTGCAGAGGAAAACCTTCACTCCCTTCTGCCTTGCCTCGCGGATGGCTTCAGTGGCGCTCTGGGGAATCTTCTTGGTCCTGGTGGATATGATTGTGCCATCCACGTCGAGGAAGATGGCCTTGATTCTTGTCAATTCGTTCATGCTGCAAAGTTACCTATTCAATCTCATTCGGGCAAACCTCACTGCATCCAGTACGGCATGTCGTCCAGGGATGGAGGTGGCGGGACGTCGCCTTCGGCATCGCCTGACACGATGTTCACGTTGAGGGGCTGAGACTGAGGCCTTGCACTGTCGGCCTTTGAAAAGTCGAATGCGATCTTCCCATCCTGATCCAGCATCAATGCAGCCTCGAACTCCTTGCCGGCCTTGGACTTGAATCCCTTCAGGACCTGCGTGTGCCCGGTGGTGATCACCTTCTTCAGCATGGATTCGGTGAGCAGCTTTCCTGCAACCGTGCGCCAGATCGAATGGCCGCAGACCTTGCACTTGACATTGTTGTCCCAGATCCTCATCGGACCTCCGCACTTCGGGCACTTTATGGCATCCGGTTCCGCCTGGGCCATTGCGGCTGCCTTGAGCCTTATGTCCGTGATTCCCAGGATCTCCGTTGTGAGAGCCTGTACGTATCTTCTGATCGAGCCGTCGAAAGCCGCCGCCGAGACCTTGCCGTCGACGATCTTCGAAAGGGAAGTCTCCCATCTTCCGGTCATCTCCACATTGGCTATGTACTTGTCCTTGACGGTCTCGTAGATTGCGAGGCCGATGTCTGTCGGGATGAGGGTCTTCTTCTCCCTGACGACGTAGCCGCGCCTCAGGATCGTCTCGATCTCGCCGGCGCGGGTCGCAGGTGTGCCTATTCCTACATCCTTCAGGGCACTCTTGAGGTCCTCGTCCTCCACTTCCTTGCCGGCATGCTCCATTGCCTCGAGGAGGGTCGCCTCCATGTGAAGAGGCTTGGGCTTGGT
>JAGHSC010000106.1 GCA_018066065.1 Candidatus Cryptobacteroides faecihippi | reverse complement strand
GCTCGAGGGAAGCATCCCTGCTCTCGAATCTGCACACGCTCTGGGCGCGCTTCCGCATCTCAAGGACCGTTTCAAGAAGGATGATGTTGTGGTCCTTACCGTTTCCGGAAGGGGGGACAAGGACCTTGATACTTATCTTGCCCACAAGGATGATGACGGCATAATGGAATAGGAAGATGAAAGGATTCTGCTACCATACTTTCTCGCGCTCGATGCTAGGAGACCTCTGCACTCCGGTCAGCGCCTACCTCCGTGTGAGGGATCTCTATCCTCAGCTTGTCCTCATAGAATCATCTGACTACCCTGGTGGAGAGAACGGACGTTCATTCATCGGTGTAAGACCGATCTCCAGCGTTTCTGTCGGTCATGGCGTGGCAACCCTCACGATGCCTGACGGATCTTCGGAGGAAAGGAAGATTACATCTTCCTACCGCGTTGAGGATGCCCTGAACGAGTTCCTCTCAAGCTACGAGGTCTCAGGGAAGGACGCATCGTGCTGCGGACTCTTCGGCTACACCACTTTCAACGCCGTGCGCTATTTCGAGGACATCGCCGTCAAGGATGAGACTATGGAAAGGAACGATGCTCCGGACCTGCTCTACATCCTCTACAAGTACGTGATTGTCTTCGATCACTTCAAGAACTCGATGACAGCTGTCGAACTCCTCGGGGAAGGGGAGGCTCCGACCATCGACACATTCCTCAAGGTACTTGACCGCCCGCTTGGAGCGACATTCGGCTTCAAGGCCGTCGGAGACTGCATGAGCACGCTTACCGATGAGGAACACAAGGCCAACATCCGCAGGGGCATTGCCCACTGCAAGCGAGGAGATGTCTTCCAGATCGTTCTGAGCCGCCGTTTCATCCAGAGGTACGAAGGCGACGACTTCAAGCTCTACAGGACTCTGAGGAGCATCAATCCATCCCCATACCTCTTCTATTTCGATTTCGGAGGCTTCAGGATCTTCGGCTCGTCTCCGGAGACCCACTGCCGCATCGAAGGCAGAAAAGCCTACATCGACCCGATCGCCGGCACTACCAGGAGGACCGGCAATGCAGAGCAGGATGCCAGGAATGCCGAGTACCTCAGGAACGATCCCAAGGAGAATGCCGAGCATGTGATGCTCGTCGACCTGGCGAGGAATGACCTCAGCCGCAACTGTCATGATGTCAAGGTGGAATCCTACAAGGAACTCCAGTACTACAGCCACGTCATCCATCTTGTCAGCCGCGTCAGCGGAGAACTCGAGGAAGGGGCGGATCCGATCAAGGCATTCATC
The DNA here is from genome assembly GCA_018066065.1 of Candidatus Cryptobacteroides faecihippi. Lineage (GTDB taxonomy): Bacteria > Bacteroidota > Bacteroidia > Bacteroidales > UBA932 > Cryptobacteroides > Cryptobacteroides faecihippi. The sequence goes on along the minus strand of JAGHSC010000106.1, from coordinate 3,055 downwards.
GACACCTTCCCGGCAGGAACCCTTTCCGGAGCCCCGAAGGTCAGGGCGATGCAGCTTATCTCTGAATATGAGCCGCACAACCGTGGTGCCTATGGCGGCTGCGTCGGATTCATCGGCTTCGACGGATCGCTCAACCAGGCAATCACCATCCGCACATTCGTCAGCAGGAACAATGAACTCTGGTTCCAGGCCGGCGGCGGAATAGTCAGCAAGAGCGATGAGGAATATGAGCTCCAGGAAGTGAACAACAAGCTTGGCGCCCTGCGCAAGGCGATAGAAGCAGCATCTGAACAATGAGAATAGCAATCATAGACAATTACGATTCCTTCACCTACAACCTTGTACATCTCGTGAAGGAACTCGGCGCGGAAGTCACCGTCTTCCGCAATGACAGGTTCAGCATGGAAGAACTTGCCGGATTCGACAAGCTTATCCTCAGTCCGGGACCGGGCATCCCATTCGAGGCTGGTCTCCTGCTGGATGTGATAAAGGAGTATTCCGGTCGGATCCCTATCCTTGGAGTCTGCCTTGGAGAGCAAGCCATCGGCGAAGTCTTCGGTGGAACCCTCGTCAACCTGGGTGAGGTCTTCCACGGCGTTGCGACGCCGGCGCACATCGTCAGGGAAGACTGCCTCTTCGAGGGTCTTGGAAAGACGGTCACCGTCGGAAGATACCATTCCTGGGTCGTCGATGCCGCATCCTTCCCGGAGGATCTCGAGATCCTTGCGGTCAGCGATGAAGGACAGGTCATGGCACTCAGGCACAAGACAATGGATGTCAGGGGAGTACAGTTCCACCCGGAATCTGTCCTGACACCGGACGGAAAGCAGATGATAAGCAACTGGTTGAAAAAATAACAAGCGAAATGAAACAATATCTTGAAAGACTCATCGCCGGAGAGATGCTCTCTCGCGAGGATACACACGAAATCATGCTCGGCATCACCCGCGAGCAGTACAATGACTGTCAGATCTCAGCCCTCCTCATGGGCATACAGACCAGAGGTGTGACGGTCGACGAACTCCTTGGCTTCAGGGACGGACTTCTCGAGACGGGAAAGTTCGTCGACCTTGATGGCTACAACCCTCTCGACATCGTCGGAACTGGAGGAGACGGCAAGAACACGTTCAACATCTCGACATGCTCGGCCTTCGTCATCGCGGGAACAGGCTACAAGGTCTCCAAGCATGGCAATGGCGGAAGTACCTCGGTCAGTGGCGCCTCGGACGTCCTGAAAGGCCACGGGGTGAAGTTTACGGATGATCCGGATGTCCTGAAGAGGTCGCTTGACGAGGCCGGGATCTGCTACTTCCATGCACCTCTCTTCGCCTATGGGATGAAATTCGTCGGCCCTGTCAGACGAGCTTTGAAATTCCCTACCTGCTTCAACCTTCTCGGCCCTCTTGTCAATCCTTGCCATCCGAAGAATTCGTTCCACGGTACTGCCAACCAGGCCCAGATGCGTCTTTATGTCAGTGCACACCAGAAGATTGGCGACAATTTCGGTGTGGTCACCAGCTACGATGGCTATGATGAGATCTCCCTTACCAGCGGCTTCAAGCTGGTTACCAACGGCTTCGAGAAAGTCTTCACTCCAAAGGACCTGGGATTCAACTATGTCAATCCTGAGGACATCTTCGGAGGAGACACCCCGGAGGCGGCAATGAAGATCTTCGATTCAGTGCTTGAAGGAAACGCAACCGAGGCTCAGAAGAATGTAATCCTCGCCAATGCCGCCTGCGGAATCTCCGTCATCGACAGGAATCTCTCCATCGACGAGTCCGTCGCCATGGCAAGGGAATCCCTCGAAAGCGGAAAGGCTCTCGAGTGCTTCAGGAAGTTCGTTGAAATCAATTCATGATGAAGGATATTCTTGAAGAAATAGTTGCCTCAAAGCGTATTGAAGTCGCAGCGATGAAGGAGGAAGTCCCACCGCAGGCCCTTCATGCCAAGGTGGATGCATTGTTGTCCGAAGGACGCCGCATCATCTCCATGAAGTCCTCCCTTGCGTCCTCTCCTTCAGGAATCATCGCCGAGTTCAAGCGCAAGTCCCCTTCGAAGGGCTGGATCCATGCCGACAGCCGTCCCGAGGATGTTGTTCCCGTCTATGCACGGAACGGAGCATCTGCACTTTCCATACTCACCGACGGACCCTATTTCGGAGGCTGCATGGAATACATCGAGAGGGTACGTCCGATGGTCAGCATCCCCATCCTCCGCAAGGAATTCATCATCGATGAATATCAGCTCTTCCAGGCTCGTCTCATCGGTGCGGATGCAGTGCTGCTCATCGCGGCTGACCTGAGTCTCGGCGAATGCCGCTCCCTCACGGCCACGGCGCATGAACTTGGTCTCGAGGTGCTTCTGGAGATACATGGAAAGGAGGAGCTTGACTACTGCGTCTGTGATGCCGACATGGTAGGGGTGAACAACAGGAACCTTGGAACATTCCACACAGACGTCCAGCATTCCTTCGAGATTGCGAGCCTTCTTCCGAAGGACACCCTTCTCGTCTCTGAGAGCGGCATTTCCTCTCCGGACACCGTCAAGGCCCTTCGCGGCGCCGGCTTCAGAGGCTTCCTCATCGGCGAGACATTCATGAAGGAAGCCGACCCCGGACAGGCACTCGGTGAGTTCATCAGAAAGGTTGAGTCATGATCGTCAAGGTTTGCGGGATGCGTGACCCGGACAACATCCGGGCGATTGAAGCTCTGGGAGTGGACTGGATGGGCTTCATCTTCTACCGGAAGTCGCCAAGGGTGGCTCCCGATGAGGCCCCGGACTACCTTCCCGCCGCATGCAGGAAAGTCGGAGTCTTCGTCAACTCCTCCATCGAAGAGATCGTGTCTCGCGTCCGCGGATATTCTTTGGACATGGTGCAACTCCATGGAAACGAGTCTCCGGACTTCTGCAGGCAGCTCTCCAGGCTCCTGCCTGGGGTGGATCTGATCAAGGCAATGCAGGTCAGGTCCGCTGAAGACCTCACCAGGGCATCTGAATATTCAGGTGCGGTGTCCTGGCTCCTCTTCGACACTCCGACTGCGGGGTACGGAGG
>JAGHSC010000233.1 GCA_018066065.1 Candidatus Cryptobacteroides faecihippi | reverse complement strand
GACATCGACAGACCGGTAGTCTGGGTCAACACGGAAGGACTGGACTGCAATGAGGAATTCATCCAGGAATCATTCGGAAGGATCAACAAGCCGGAGGCAGACCTCAGCATCCGCCAGCTTAAGGATTATCTCATCAAGGTTGGGCACAAGAGAGTCCTGGAAGAGCATGTGGATGTGGGCATGATCAGCCCGTACAAGGCGCAGGTGCAGTATCTCAGGCAGCGAATCAAGTCCGATCCGTTCTTCAAGCCATACCGCCGCCTGATCACAGTCGACACCGTGGACGGCTTTCAGGGGCAGGAGAGGGATGTGATCATCATCTCCCTTGTCAGGGCGAACGAGAATGGGGAAATCGGTTTTCTCAGGGATCTCAGGCGTATGAATGTCGCAATGACCAGGGCCAGGATGAAGCTGATCATCCTGGGCGACGCATCGACCTTGACACGTCATCCATTCTATCGGAAACTCTATGAATCGATCGAGAAGGTCATAAGATAACACATGTAGGATAACATCTGTTTGAAAATAGAAATCTTTATCCTATCTTTGCATCCGAAAAACAGCAAGACGATATGGAAAAGACATGGAAACTGTCATCTTTTGACCTTTTCTCCCTGAATATGACGATAAAGGGAGCCTGGATCTACAGAGAGGCTCCCGACTTCATGAAGATGAAGGAATCTCTGGCCGGGATCCAGGAACTGTACCCTCATCTTGGAGGACGGTATCGCGAAAGCATCAAGTCCTTGGTCTGGGACGATGCCCTTGCCGAGCCCCTTCCATTTGTGCATTGTGACCTGGGCAGCCATTCTGTGGATGAACTCTCGGGTGGCTGCAATGTGTGGCAGCTGGTCAAGCCTTTCGACCAGAAGGGATTCAAGGAAGGACGCGTCGCACCGTTCAGCGCCATCCTCGCAAAGCTGAAGGATGGTGCAGTCCTCTTTGTCCAGTGCGCTCATGCCACCATGGATGGAGCCACATTCTACCGCCTCGTCTCAGAGTGGGCATCTCTGTACAGGGGCGAGCGGCTGACCGGCAGGATGACTGTCGACCAGAGTCTGATTCCGGCTCCCGACGCTCTGTCCAAGGAGGAGACAATCCGCCAGGTTCAGGAGAAGGGATGGCTCAGGGTCGGTGGCCGCCAGCTCGTTAAGATGATGTGGAACCTGTTCAGGAACAGCATGGTAAAGACCCCGTTTACCTTGACTGTGACGCAGGAGGAGATCGGCAGCGTCAGGATGGCGTCCGGTGCCGGGACAAATGCCGTCCTTACAGCTATCGCGATGAAAGCATTGTCCAGGAATATGCGCGGGGAAAGGAACTTCAAGCTGCTCTTCGTGGCTGACCTGCGCGGCAGGATCGAAGGCATCGGGGAAGACTTCTTCGGAAACATCTCCCAGCCGGTCGCCGCGGATGGAGCATTTGACCCGGATTTGGAGGTCTCAGTCCTGGCCGCCGCCATCGATGAGTCTCTCAAGACAGCGCTGGCTTCCGGCAGGGCAGGGGACAATGTCCGTCTCTCGCAGTGCAGTTCACACTACGGACTGCCGTATTTCTACTTCGATGCATCTGACGTGAACAGTTCCGATCCCGGAACGATCTATGTCAACAACCAGTTGAAGTTCAGGGCATGTGAACTCGATTGGGGGACCGGGAAACCGGCACGCGTGTTCCCGAATGAACTGACAGACATGGTGAAGTTCTGGCAGCCTGTCTCCGGAGGTCCCGTCGAGATCATATTCGGTGGCCTTGCGGCAAAGATTATGCGCAGGTGATCCTCCGTTCGTTATTGATTGACTCAATAATGGATATCTAAAAATAGTTTCGTTCCCAAGTAGGGAAAGTACGTTGCCGGATTATATTTGCGGAAGGTTTAACTTTTTGAATGCAATGGTTATGGCAACAAGATTCTTTCTCTGCACAAGATGCGGAAATGTCGTTTTCAAATGCCTGGACAGTGGAGTTGACGTAGACTGTTGTGGGCAGCAGATGCAGGAGCTGATCCCTTTCACGAATGATTCCGCCATGGAAAAGCATCTCCCGGTGGTTGAGTATGGAAAGGAGGGCTCAATCAAGGTCAAGGTGGGCTCCCAGCCACATCCGATGGTAGAGGGGCATCACATCTCATTCATCTATCTCGAGACGGAGCATGGTGGGCAGATCAGGTTCCTGAAGCCAGGCTATACTCCCGAAGTCGTCTTCAATGCATGCAATGACAAGCCGGTGGCGGTCTTTGCGTACTGCAACATCCATGGACTCTGGAAGAAGGACTTGTAGAACCAAAGGTAAGTCAGCTATGTATGGAGTCAATAATAAAGGCGCCATGAGCCTGTTGCTGATAACGCTTCTCTGCCTTGCATCATCTTCCTGCAAGGGGCAGAATGTCGACAATTCCACGGTCAAGTCCCTGGACCTTGATGCTTATCTTGGCACTTGGTACGAGATAGCCCGTTTCGACCATGTCTTTGAAAGGGGACTTACCCATGCCATGGCAAGATACACGCTCAATGAAGACGGTACAATCGTCGTCATGAACAGTGGACTCAAGGATGGCAAGGACAAGGCATCCAAGGGAAAGGCAAAGGTCACTGACACGCCGGGCCTCCTGCGCGTCTCCTTCTTTGGACCTTTCTACTCTGACTACAGGGTGATGTTGCTTGCTGAGGACTACAGCTACGCCCTTGTCGGTTCTGGCAGCTCCAAGTTCCTGTGGATCCTGTCCCGTACTCCGAAGATGTCAGGGGACGTCCTGGACAAGATCCTGACCGAAGCTTCAAACCGTGGCTATGACACGGATCAGCTTGTCTGGGTGGATCATTCCAGGTGAGTCCGTAATGTGTGTGTCACTCTGATTCGATCCTTTCGATTCTGATTCTGAAGGTTCCGGCGGGGGCGTGGACTTCTGCTTCCTCGCCGGCCTTTTTCCCCATCAATGCCTGGCCGATGGGGGACTTCAGGGAGATCTTGCCTTCCTGAAGATTCATCTCGTGAGGGCTGACGATGGTGTACGTCATCCTTGTTCCCGTCGCCAGGTTGGTGAATTCCACCTTGCTCAGCAGTGTCACCTGGTCCTTCGGGAGATTGTCCGTGTCGATGACCCTGGCGTAGTTGAGGACATTCTGCAGGAAGCGGATCCTGCTGATCGTCTTGGCCTGGGCCCTCTTTGCCGCACGGTACTCGAAGTTCTCGCTGAGGTCGCCCTGTGCGCGTGCCTCGGAGAGAGCATCCTTGATCTTTGGATATTCGACGTTTATCAGGTTGTTGAGCTCGGCTGCGATCTTGTCATAGCCTTCCTTTGAGAGATATTCCATGGGGTTGAATTTATGTGGGACCGTACTACATGGCCTGGATGTCGACGAGGTTGTACTTCCTGCTGCCGAGACCGATCGCCTCCGCGTGCTCGACGATGTGGACACCATGCCTTGACTCGATCCTCTTGATCAGAGCCTTTGCGTCATCCCCGTCTGTCGAAGGGTAGTGGAATATGAGGTCAAGGCAAGCCTGGTCAAGCGCCACAGGGTCCGTCGAGGCCAGGATACCGATGTCCTTCATCTCCGGATCTGCAGGGGACCCATCGCAGTCGCAATCCACGCTCAGGTTGTTCATTACATTGATGTATACGATGTTACCTTCTCCAAAATAATCATGAACAGCCTGGGCCGCGGCTGCCATCGACTCAAGGAAACTGTCCTGCTTCGTCGTCGCCACGCCCATGAGGAACCCATTCTTCTTTCCGATCTTTCCGGCAGAGTGGATATAGACCTTGCCGTCTGCGGAAGCCACTCCGATGGACTGGTTCTTCAGGACTCCGCCGAATCCACCCATCATGTGCCCCTTGAAATGGGCAAGGTTGACCATGAACCCATAGTTCTGAATATGCGACCCGACGAGGTCGTACCGGATGTGCGACTCATCCTTGACGGGGAGCTTTATGCTTCCCTCCGAGTCCATGATGTCGACATCGGCGATGTCCATGAAGCCATGCTCCCTGGCAACCCTCAGATGCTCCTCGGTGGTCCCACGCTTGCCGCCATAGGCGGTGTTGCATTCCACGATGGTTCCGTTGACATGCGCCACGAGCTTGCCGATCAGCGAAGGCTGGAGGAAATTGTGGCCTCCAGGCTCCCCGGTGCTGATCTTGACTGCAACTCTCTCACCTTCGTCCGGCTTCACGCCAAGGGCTTCGTAGATGCTCACGAGGGCTTCAGGCGAAATCTCACGCGTCATGTAGACGGTGGATGCTGTCTTGCTGATGGGAGCCACGGGAGCCTTGTTCGCTCCGCACGATGATGTCAGGATGATTGCAGCCGCAATCAGGATTCTTGGGGACCTTGTCATGCTTGTCGTTCGTATTTCCTTCAAATATAATCAATTATTCTAGAGGAATATGATTATTTTTGCAGTCTTGAACATTCAGGTGCGGATGGAAGACAGGACAAGGAAGATTACGTCAGTCACTTTGTGGGGAGCAGTCTCCAATGTGGCACTCGCTGCAGCGAAGCTTGCGGCGGGAGTCGTCGGCCATAGCTCCGCGATGGTTGCGGATGCCGTCCACTCCATCTCCGACCTGGTCAGCGATGTGATTGTGCTCGTCATGATCAAGGTCGCATCGAAGGGGACGGACAAGAGTCATGACTACGGACATGGCAAGTTCGAGACACTTGCCTCCATGGCGGTCTCCATCCTTCTGTTCGTCGTCGGAGCGCGCCTCCTTGCGAGCGGCATAGTCCAGATCAGCAATGTCGTACATGGCGGAAGCATCGCAGTTCCGGGCATGATTGCGTTCTGGGCAGCGCTTGTCTCCATCGCTGTGAAGGAAATCCTCTTCCAGTGGACAGCCCGTGTGGCACGCGAGTGCGAGAGCACGGCAGTCCTTTCCAACGCCTGGCACCACAGGACCGATGCCCTTTCTTCCGTTGCTTCGGCCCTTGGCATCGGGACTGCTGTCCTGCTTGGAGGCCGTTGGGCCATC
>JAGHSC010000158.1 GCA_018066065.1 Candidatus Cryptobacteroides faecihippi | reverse complement strand
GCGATGTACCGCAACATCCAGAGGTTCTCGTTCTCCGACATCGACAAGTTCTCCACCGCCGGGCTGGTCACCAGGATGACGACTGACGTGAGCAATCTCCAGAGGGCTTTCCAGATGCTCCTGAGGGTCAGCTTCAGGGCACCGCTGAATCTCGTGTTCAGCCTTTTCATGTGCTTCTTCATCAATGCCAGGCTCAGTCTTGTCTTCCTGGTGGCGATGGTTGTCCTGACCACGAGCCTTTTCTTCCTCATCAGGAGAGCTTCCAAGCTCTTCGTCCAGGTCTTCGAAAGGTACGATGCCCTCAACGGTACGATCCAGGAGAACATCTCCGCGATCAGAGTTGTCAAGGCATTTGTCAGGGAGGACCATGAGCTGGGCAAGTTCGACAAGGCTGCCCTGTCGCTCTACACCTTGAACGTCAAGTCCGAGAGTCTCATGGCCCTGAACCATCCGGTCATGAACCTGGTCGTCTACGGATGTATCATCGCACTCTCTTGGTTCGGTGCTCATTATGTTGTGGATGAAACTCTTACTACTGGTCAATTGACGTCTCTCTTTACGTACATCATGACCTTGATGTCATCGCTCATGATGCTTTCCATGATCTTTGTCCAGCTGACCATGAGCGCTGCCAGCGGCAAGCGTGTTGCCGAGGTCATAGATGAGGTACCGGACATGTACGATCCGGAGGATCCTGTCTTTGAGGTCAAGGATGGAAGCATTGATTTCGATGGAGTCTCCTTCTCTTACATCAAAGATGGAGATAAGGCATTGGAAGGTATTGACCTTCATATTGATGCAGGTCAGACAATCGGTGTGATAGGCGGAACGGGATGCGGCAAGACAAGCCTTGTCAACCTGATCCCGAGGCTGTATGATGTCTGTGAGGGTTCGGTCAAGGTTGGAGGCGTGGATGTTCGCGACTATGACATGATGGCCCTTCGCAGCCAGGTCGCCATGGTGCTCCAGAAGAACACTCTGTTTTCCGGTACGGTCATGGAGAACCTTCGCTGGGGCAGGGAAGACGCCACTGATGAGGAATGCATCGAGGCTTGCCGCCAGGCATGTGCCGATGAGTTCATCGAGGCGATGCCGGACGGCTACGGGACTTTCATCGAACAGGGAGGAACGAATGTGTCCGGAGGCCAGCGTCAGCGCCTCTGCATCGCCAGGGCTCTTCTGAAGCGTCCCAAGATCCTCATTCTCGATGATTCCACCTCGGCTGTCGACACAGCCACGGATGCAAGGATCCGTGCTGCATTTTCAGTACATGTGCCGGGTGTGACCAAGATCATCATCTCCCAGAGGATCCTGAGCGTAAGGGACGCTGACAGGATCGCTGTGATGGACAATGGCCGGATTGTGGCCTTTGACACGCATGAGGCCCTTCTGAAGACCTGTGAGATCTACAAGGACATCCATGAGATGCAGTCATCCGGTGCAGAGGGTGATTTTGATGAAAAGGAGAAGAAGAGATGAGCAGGAAAAATGACCAACCGCGCCTTTCCGGCGCAGAATTGAGGAAAAGGCTGGGGAAGGGATCCACTGTCTGGAGACTTTTCGGATTCATCCTCCGGAACAACAGGGCTGGCCTTGCAGCCGTCCTGGTGTGCATCGCAGTCTCATCGCTTACCAGTCTTGTGTCCTCACTCTTTACCAAGACGCTGATAGATGACTTCATTTCGCCTCTCGTCGACTCTGCGGCCCCTGACTTCGTTCCTCTTGCGAAAGAACTCCTGAGGCTTACCGCAGTGCTTCTGACAGGCACTTTGGCATCCTATGCCTACAATGTCATCATGATCAGAGTCAGCCAGGGTACCATGCTGAAGCTCCGCGAGCGGTTGTTCAGCCACCTTGAGGACCTTCCGCTGCGATACTTTGACTCACATTCGCATGGAGAGATCATGTCTGTCTTTACCAATGATGTTGACACGCTGCGCCAGGTGATCGGCAACACTTTGCCAAGTCTCCTCCAGTCGCTGGTCACGATTGTCGCCACATTCATTTCCATGGTGGTCCTTTCGCTTCCTCTGACCCTTGTCTCCATCGTGATGGCTTCCTTGACTGTCTTTGTCACCACGAAGCTCGGAAAGCTTTCCAAGAAGTATTTCACCGAGCGCCAGAAGAACCTTGCGGTCGTCAATGGCTTCATCGAGGAGATGGTGTCGGGGCAGAGAGTCGTCAAAGTCTACTGCCATGAGAAGAAGGCCATGGACCAGTTCTCGGTGATCAACGAGAATCTGCGGAAGAGCGTCTGCAATGCCAACAAGGTCGGCAACATCGTGATGCCTGTCAATGGCAACCTTGCCAATCTCGGCTATGTCCTCATCGCCATCATCGGTGCGGTCATCGCTCTTGGCGGATCTGACTCGTGGATGCTTCGCGGATTGGGAGGTTCCGCCCTCTCTTTGGGTACCCTGGTGGCCTTCCTGACCCTTCACAAGAACTTCACCCGTCCGGTCCAGAGCATCAGCAACGAGATCAACTCGATTGCCATGGCTTCAGCCGGTACCGACAGGGTCTATGGGATGCTGGATGAGGCAAAAGAGGTAGATAACGGAAATGTTACACTTGTAAACATAAATGTTTCGGATTCTGATAATCTTTGCGTTAGTGAAGAAAGGACCGGAAAGTGGGCTTGGAAGCACGGAGAGCGTCTCGTTCCGCTTCAGGGCCTTGTAAGTCTCACTGATGTGGACTTCAGCTACGTCCCGGAGAAGCAGATCCTGTACGATATCACCCTTACTGCGTACCCTGGACGGAAGATTGCATTCGTCGGGGGGACCGGCGCCGGCAAGACCCCCATCACCAACCTCATCAACAGGTTCTATGAGATCTAGGACGGCACGATAACCTATGACGGATTCGACATCCGCGACATCCGGAAGGACTCCCTGAGACAGAGTCTCGGCATTGTCCTCCAGGAGACCAAGCTCTTCTCGGCATCAGTTCTTGAGAATATCCGCTATGGCAGGCTTGATGCGTCTGACGAGGAGTGCATCAAGGCTGCGAAGCTGGTCCATGCCCATTCCTTCATCTCTCGTCTGCCTGACGGTTACGACACGATCCTATCTGCTGACGGAAACAATCTGTCACAGGGAGAGAGGCAGCTCATAGCCATCGCGCGTGCCGCCGTTGCCGACCCTCCGGTACTGATCCTTGACGAGGCCACATCGTCCATCGACACCCGCACCGAGAGACTTATCCAGAAGGGCATGGATTCCCTCATGAAGGGGCGCACCACATTCGTCATCGCGCACCGTCTTTCCACCGTGCAGAACGCGAACTACATCATGGTCCTGGAAAAGGGACGCATCATCGAGCGCGGGCGCCACGATGAGCTTCTCGCGCAGAAGGGCAAGTACTACGAGCTCTACACTGGAAACCAGATTGCCTGATCCTCATGAATGAAAGAGAAGCGGCTGGGATTGATTTCCCGGCCGCTTCTCTTATGGCTTTCTTGAGGATTATTTCCTGAAGACGTTCCTGACGGCTTCGAGGAATGAGTAGCCGAAGTCGGTGTCTGGCTCGAGGTAGCTTCCCTCTGACCATTCGTTCCATGCATTGACGGTGACGATCCTAGGCTGGTCAGGGTGAGCCTCGACGTAGTCCTTTGCCTTCCTGAGGAAGCCCTCGAACCTCTCAGGGGTCACTCCGGTGACTGCTCCGACCTGATAAGGGAAGCGAGGGTTGTTGTCCCAGTCGATGGAAACGTGAGGGAAGTAAGGTACGTCGTACTCGCTGTCGAACTGCTGGTACTTTGCAACAGCCTCCTCACCCCACTCCTGGTAGTCCTTGAGCGGAACGTAGTGGCACCACTGGTAGTGGGTCAGACTCTCGATCCCGAGGTAGGAGAGGGTGTTGCCCTGGGTGCTCTCGGTCTCGCCGGGCACGCCGGTGAGAGAAGTCGGGATGTTCCAGAGGATAGCCTGGATGTGGAGGCCCGGAAGGCCTGCATCGGTGCACTGCTTCCTGAATGCGTCGAGAGCGTCCTTTGCCTGCTCGATGCCGCCCATGCCTTCGATGAAGGTGCCGAGCTCGTAGATGGCGAAGACTGGCTTGCCGTCGATCCTGTAGTAGTTAGGCTTCTTGAAGTAGTCCTCGATGAGATGCGATGTGAATCCGTCGAAAGACTCCCTTGAAGTCTCGCCGTGCCAGTAGACCTTGCTCTTGTCCGGCTCGTCGTAGTCCCAGTAGCTGTTGGCCGTGTGGTTCGCCCACATGAGGTAGAACTTCATCCTTTCGTTGTTGCGTGCCTTGAGGAAGGCGTTGACGACATCCTCGAGAAAAGGCTTTCCGTCGTACCAGTACCAGTCGAAGATGAAGGTGTTCACTCCGTACTTTGTGGCGGTCTTGACGATCTTCTCCTGCATCTTCGGGTCAGCCTCGTTGAAGTAGCCCCATTCAGGGACTCTAGGCTGCCTGTGGCCCTCGTAGCGAGGCTCGGAGTTGTAGAGAGTTTCCCATTCTCCCTTTCCGTCCGGAAAAATGCCGATTTCAGCCCATCTCGGGTCGTTGTGGTATGCCGGCCACACGTAGGCGGCAACATCGATGTCCTGCGTCTTCTGAGAGCAGGAAACAGCCATCGTGAATGCGGATGCTAGGATGGCCGTGAAGAGGGTCATTCTTCTGATCATGTGATATGTGGTTTTGATTCAGCTTCCTACTTGCTCTGGAGATACTCGTCGATGGCGGCTGCAGCCTTCCTTCCGGCACCCATTGCCAGGATGACGGTGGCAGCGCCGGTGACGGCGTCACCTCCTGCGAACACGCCTTCCCTGGTGGTCTTTCCGTTCTCATCGGCGACGATACCGCCTCTGCGGGTGGCCTCGAGACCATCGGTGGTCTTGACGATGAGAGGGTTAGGAGAGGTTCCGAGGGCCATCACGACGGTGTCGGTAGGGATCTCGAACTCTGAACCCGGGATCTCGACAGGGGAGCGGCGACCGCTTGCATCCGGTTCTCCAAGCTCCATCCTGATGCACTTCACTGCGCGTACCCAGCCCTTCTCGTCTCCGAGGATCTCGACAGGGTTGGTCAGCATCTTGAAGTCGATGCCTTCCTCCTTGGCGTGGTGGACCTCCTCCTTTCGGGCAGGAAGCTCGACCTCGGTGCGCCTGTAGATGATGCTGGTGTCTGCACCGAGCCTGAGGGCGGTCCTGGCTGCGTCCATGGCCACATTACCGCCACCTACGACGCAGCAGCTGCCACCGACATGGATAGGGGTCATGTAGTCCTCGCGGAAGGCCTTCATGAGGTTGTTCCTGGTAAGGAGCTCATTTGCGGAGAAGACACCGTTGAGGTTCTCTCCAGGGATGCCCATGAACTTAGGAAGACCGGCTCCGGTTCCCACGAACACAGCCTCGAATCCTTCCTCGTCCATGAGGTTGTCGATGGTGACTGTCCTTCCGACGATGACGTCGGTCTCGATCTTGACGCCGAGAGCCTTGACTGACTCGACTTCGCGCTTGAGGACGGTGTCCTTAGGGAGACGGAACTCCGGGATTCCATATTCAAGGACGCCGCCGGCCTTGTGAAGGGCCTCGAAGATGGTGACGTCATAGCCTTTCTTTGCGAGGTCGGATGCGCATGCGAGACCTGCAGGGCCACTTCCGAGGATTGCAACCTTCCTGGCTCCCTCAGGTGCCTTTGCAGGCTCCGCAGGAGTGGCCTCGGCGGCCATGGTGTCAGCCACGAATCTCTCGAGCTTGCCGATGGCGACCGGCTCGAACTTGACGCCGAGGATGCAGCTTCCTTCGCACTGGCTCTCCTGAGGGCAGACGCGGCCGCAGACTGCAGGGAGGGATGAATCCTGGGCGATCACTGCAGCGGCACCCTTGATGTCCCCTGCGACGACCTGGGCGATGAACTCAGGGATCTTCACGCCAACCGGGCATGCAGCCACGCAGCGTGGGTTCTTGCAATGGAGACAGCGTGATGCCTCCCTGGTTGCTTCCTCGAGGTTGTAGCCGTAGCAAACCTCTTCAAAGTTATGTGCACGTACCTGGGGATCCTGCTCCCTTACCGGTACTCTTGGAATTCTTTCTGCCATAGTCTTACTTCACGTATTTTGCTCTTTCCTCTGCCTCTTCGGCCTTGTACTGTCCGAGTCGGCGCATTGCCTCGTCGAAATCCACTTCGTAACCGTCGAACTCAGGTCCGTCCACGCATGCGAACTTGACCTTTCCGCCCACGGTGACGCGGCATGCACCGCACATTCCGGTTCCGTCCACCATCAGCATGTTCAGGCTGACATCCTCAGGGATGCCGAGCTTCTTGCAGGTGAGGGTACAGAACTTCATCATGATCATAGGGCCGATTGAGACAGCCTGGGTGTACTTCTTACCGTCCTCGGTGACCAGCTTCTCGAGGAGAGCGGTGACGAGGCCCATGAAGCCGGCTAAACCATCATCGGTGCAGGGGTAGAGGTTGTCGCATGCGGAAGCGAGCTCATCGGTGTAGATGAGCAGGTCCTCGGTCTTGGCGCCGATGATGACGCCCTCTGCGATGCCT
>JAGHSC010000002.1 GCA_018066065.1 Candidatus Cryptobacteroides faecihippi | reverse complement strand
GAATTGCCGGCAATCGTTTCGTAGACAGTCTTTTCCGGATCGATGCTCCTGTGCTGCTGGTCAACGTAGGCAATCTTGACAGTCTCACCGATCGTGATCTCACCGGAATCAGGCTTGTCGATGCCCATGATCAGGCGGAACAAGGTTGTCTTTCCTGCACCGTTAGGTCCGATGACACCGACGATGCCTGCAGGAGGAAGGACGAAGTTGAGGTCCTCATAGAGAAGCTTGTCTCCATAGGCCTTGCTGACATTGTGGAACTCGATGACCTTGTTGCCGAGATGTGGTCCGTTCGGGATGTAGATCTCGAGATTGGCCTCCTTCTCCTTGACATCTGAAGCAGCCAGCTTCTCGTAGGCACCGATACGCGCCTTCTGCTTGGCCTGCCTTGCCTTCGGAGCCATCCTGACCCACTCGAGCTCTCTCTCGAGAGTCTTGCGGCGCTTGCTTTCGGTCTTCTCTTCCTGGGCCAGTCTCTTGGTCTTCTGGTCGAGCCATGAGCTGTAGTTGCCCTTCCAAGGAATTCCCTCGCCGCGGTCAAGCTCGAGGATCCATCCTGCGACATTGTCGAGGAAGTAACGGTCGTGGGTCACGGCGATGACAGTGCCCTTGTACTGCTTCAGGTGAGCCTCGAGCCACTGGATCGACTCGGTGTCGAGGTGGTTGGTAGGCTCGTCGAGGAGAAGCACGTCAGGCTGCTTGAGAAGAAGCCTGCAGAGTGCGACACGACGCCTCTCTCCACCGGAGAGAACTGCGACCTTCTGGTCAGGAGGAGGGCACTGGAGCGCATCCATGGCCCTTTCGAGCTTGGAATCGATCTCCCATCCATCGTTCTGTTCGATCAGCTCGGCCAGCTCTCCCTGTCTCATGATGAGCCTGTTCATCTCATCGTCGTCCATCGGCTCCATGAACTTTGCGGAGATCTCGTTGTACTCGTTGAGGATGTCCATGATCTCCTGCACACCCTCCTGCACGACTTCCAGGACGGTCTTCTCAGGGTCCATCTGAGGCTCCTGCTCGAGGTAGCCCACTGAATAGCCAGGTGCCCAGACGACTTCTCCCTTGTAGGAGGTCTCCACGCCTGCTATGATCTTCATGAGGGTGGACTTTCCTGATCCGTTGAGACCGATGATGCCGATCTTGGCACCGTAGAAGAAGGACAGGTAGATGTCCTTGAGGATTGTCTTGTTGTTGTGAGGCAGAGTCTTTCCGACTCCGCACATCGAGAAGATTATCTTTTCGTCAGCCATTTCTCTTTATTGTCTGAAATATGTCTCCTTCACCGCCTTGACAGCGCATTTCTGGCAGAGGCGGGCATCTTTCTTCGAGATGCTGTAGTCAGTGTCGAGGATTGTGCTGGTGTTACCCTTCACGGATATTCCCAGTGCTGGGGTGATGAGTGACTCGAACCAGGTGCAGGCTGCGATGTAGCGGCCGTGCTGGTGTGAAAGGTGGAAACCGTCCCTGGTGAGGTCGTAGAGCCTGCAGCTCTCCGGAACCTTGCCTGCTGTGTTGAGGGATGTCCCGCGTGCGATCTTGATGGCCACGCCGGTAGGGATGACGGTGCTGATGCTGCAGTCCTTGCGGAGCCTGTCCACGCAGTCCTGGATCGCTGCATGCATCTTGTCCTGGTCCTTGTCGTAGAATGGGAAGTGGTTGTGGTTCGAGTTCCTTGCGTAGGCCCATGTCTGGTGCCATACGATCGCTGCGTCAGGGTTGGTGCATTCCTTCCTGATGATTCCGATGAGCTGAGGGAGCCAGTTGATGATGGTCTCGTACTGTCCGGAATAGCCTGATGCCTGCTGGACTGTGATGATGTCCCATGCCTCGTCCTTGATGCCGTCGGTTATGGTCACACCCTTCTTGAGGTTCCACTTGTTCTCGGTTGACTTGTAGTACATGTAGTCCTTTCCCTTGCTCTCGTACTGCTTGCAGTGTCTTTCAAGGGAGCATCCGCCGATGTAGAGGCGGGCGATGATGACATTGTGGATGCCGGCGGCTTCGAGAAGGTTCGGAAGATACTCCGTTCCGTCGTCCGAGAAGCTGTTTCCGATTGCCAGGATCCTGAGTGTGTCAGGCTTGACTGGCATCGGATGGTTTGCCGATATTGTCTGTGCCCTCAGGCAGATGGGTGCGATGAAGTGGACCGTTATGCTGATGATGCGTTTGATTGTGCTTTGCTTTTTCGCTAAGATAAGCATTTTTTATCCTTTCTCCGAAGATTTAATCCTATCTTAGTGGACAATCGACGGCTTTCCACTTGAATTCCGGCGACATCCTTCACAACCACGACACGAT
>JAGHSC010000058.1 GCA_018066065.1 Candidatus Cryptobacteroides faecihippi | reverse complement strand
ATGCCGTCGGTTATGGTCACACCCTTCTTGAGGTTCCACTTGTTCTCGGTTGACTTGTAGTACATGTAGTCCTTTCCCTTGCTCTCGTACTGCTTGCAGTGCCTTTCAAGGGAGCATCCGCCGATGTAGAGGCGGGCGATTATGACATTGTGGATGCCGGCGGCTTCGAGAAGGTTCGGGAGGTACTCCGTTCCGTCGTCCGAGAAGCTGTTTCCGATCGCCAGGATCCTGAGTGTGTCAGGCTTGACAGGCATCGGATGGTTTGCCGGTATTGTCTGTGCCCTCAGGCAGATGGCTGCGATGAAGAGGACCGTGATGCTGATGATGCGTTTCATTGTGCTTTGCTTTTTCGCTAAGATAAGCATTTTTTATCCTTTCTCCGAAGATTTAATCCTATCTTTGTGGACAATCGACGGCTTTCCACATGAATTCAGGCGACATCCTTCACAACCACGACACGATTGAATCCCTGCTCCTGTCCACCGGAAGGAAGGGAATCGAATCCTTTGTCGAAGCATTGGAACAGAGTGACTTCTACAATGTGTCCCTCGGACGTCCGGATCCGGGAGAGGGCAGTCTTGCAAACCTCTGCCTGTGGGTGATCCGCATCTCTCAGGACACTCTTGCCTACGCAAGGGAAAGCAATGCCTCGATCCCTGAATCCATGGACCAGAGCATCATCATCATCTCTGTGCTCCGCAATGTCCTTCAGTGCCATTTCAAGCAGTTCCAGCTGACCGGTCCTGCGCCGTCCAGGCTCGGCACCCTCCTCAGGAAGACGGGGCTGGAGATCCTGGACCATGAGATGCCGGTGCTTCTCTCCGAGGATGAGATTGCGGGAGCGTCCGTCTACTCCCAGGATGCGTCTCTCGTGCTGTCGAACATCTTCGGGAGCGGGATGAAGAACGCATTCGGATATTCACTGGGCATCCCTTTCACTGCGGAACCTGCTGTGTACAAGCGTCCTGAGGTGATCTGGAAGTCCATGAGGACCTGGCTCAACGAGAGCGACCACCGCATCTGGTGCCTTGTGACGCTGCCTGGGTTCGAGTCCCATGAACATCCTGACATGGAGGGTTTCACCCCTGTGGACACTTCCTGCATCATCCCTCTTTCATTCACTGAGAACCAGGATGAGACGGACTGTGCCGTGATGTGTGACGAGAACGGCATGATGGCTTTCCTTGCCGGATACTCCCGCGAGGATGACGGCAACCGCTTCATGAGCTCGGACCGCGTCTGCTATGGCTATGTGGAGATCTGCCTCTATCTGTCGAGGTATCCTTTCCACAGGCCTTCCTACGTCGTTGCCAGGCGTGGAGACGGAAAGTGGGGAGTATTCTCTGCCAAGGTCAGCTCCAAGAAGCGTATCCCTCTGGTCGACGTGAACCCGCTCGTGAGGTTCGAGTTCCGCAACAGGGAGGCTGCCGTCAGGGCCATCAAGACCCGCGCAGGCTTTCCGGCACGCGTGTCCCACCATCTCTTCTATGAAATGATTTCCGTCTCGGACTGCTTCCTCGGTCCTGAGGCACAATCCGAATAGCATGATCAAACGAATATTCCTGGCTGCAGCAGCATCCCTTCTCTTCAGCGGAGTCGTGGGTGCGCAGGACCCTATGTCCACGGTGAACTATGATGAGAGCCTTGTCGCTCCGTACTCCCTTGAAGACCCACTGCGCTTCGTGGATGGAAGGAAGGTCCGCAATCCTTCCGACTGGGAGGAGAGGCGTGCAGAGATCCTGGACATCTTCCAGCATGAGATGTTCGGTGTCCTTCCTCCTGCGTCGGAGATTTATCTTGAGGAACTCGAATCGGGTCCTACCCTTGCCGGGTTCGGTACCCGCCGCCAGGTCAGGATGTGGTTCCGCGAGGACCACACGGGACCGAAGGTCGACTGGATGATCGTCACCCCGAATTTCGTGAAGGGACCGGCGCCGGCCGTGCTCCTTCTCAACTATAAAGGTAACCAGACCATCCTCGACGACCCTGAGGTGATCATCTCGGACGGTTGGTCCCGCTCCTCGGACGACGGTACCGTCGTTGACGGGCATTTCACGGAGAAGACG
>JAGHSC010000207.1 GCA_018066065.1 Candidatus Cryptobacteroides faecihippi | reverse complement strand
CCACTTCCACTTCTGGATCTGCTCTCGGTCCTTGATGCCTTTCAGCATGTTGCACTCGTTGCACAGAGCCTGAAGGTTGGACTCATCGAAGAAGTCCGTGCAGATAGGGAACGGGATGATGTGGTCGACACACTGCGACTCCTTCAGCACTCCTTTCCTGTTGCACTCCGCACACAGTGGGTGATTGGCTCTGAACTTCTTCGACAGCTTTGTCCATCGCACTGTGTGATAGAGTTCGTTCGACTGCTCTCGGTGGTACCCACCGTCATGCTTGTCCACCTTGGTGGCTGAGTCCCATGGAAGTCTTCTCATCGCTTCTGATATTTTCCGTTCTCACATGTGAACCACGGGAGCACGCTCCTGTACTTCAGCACATCGTCTCTGCTCTCGTCCTTGGTCAGCACCTCAGCTGTGCATCGTCCCCTCAGCGTACCGACAAACTCTGCGTATCGGCAGCTGCTACATCTGTTCTCGTTCATATCGTTGCTTTCAATTGTTTCAAGTGTTGCATCAGCGCTGCCTGTGTATCTCCCTTGCCGTGCAGCGCTGCCATCACGACCTCGTCCATTGTGTCCTTGCATACCAGGTGATATATGATCACCGGCTTGGTCTGGCCCTGCCTGTGCAGTCGGGCGTTCGCCTGCTGGTACAGCTCAAGGTTCCAGGTCGGTGAGTACCACACAATGATGTGTCCACCCTGCTGCATGTTCAGACCATAAGCCACCGAGGCAGGATGGCATAGCAGCAGCTGGATCTTTCCCTCGTTCCATTGTGTCAAAATCTCCGGTTCTCCCTTAAACGGCACAGCGTCGGGGAACTCCGACAGGATTCTCTCCTTCTCGTGCTGGTAGTTGTAGAACACCAGGACGGGTTCGGTCGATGCCTCGATGAGGTCGGAGAAGGCTTCGAGCTTTGTAGTGCTGACCTCATGCCAGTCGTGCTCGGTGTCATAGATTGCACCGGACGCAAACTGCAGGAGTTTGTTGGTGAGGGACACTGCCGTCAGTGCCATGATTTCGCCACCGTCCTCAAGGTCCAGGAGCAGGTCCTTCTCGAACTTCCTGTACTGCTTCAGTTCTGCCAGCTGGAGAGTCATGCCGCCGTCGATGACCATCGGCATCTCCAGATAGTCGGAGGCCTGCATGCTCAGGCAGATGTCGCTGATCTTGTCGGCTATCCTCTCACGCGCTCCCTTGTTCGGTACCCAGTCGTAGACCACGGCTCCGGACCTTGCTCCCGGATGGAAGAAGCCCTCGCGGTACTGACCGATGAACTTGCCGAGCCTCTCGCCTCCGTCCAGCAGTTTCACCTGACTCCACAGATCCATCAGTCCGTTCGGTGCCGGTGTGCCTGTGAGTTCGATGATGCGGCGGATCTGCGGTCTCATCTTCCAGAGAGCCTTGAACCTCTTGGAGGCGTAGTTCTTGAAGCTGCTGCTCTCGTCAATGACAACGGTGTCGAAGGGCCACGCCTTGCCGGCGTTCAGGAAGAACTCCACCAGCCACACCACATTGTCGCGATTGATCACGTAGATGTCAGCCTCAACATCGAGAGCTGCTGTCCTCTGCTTCAGGGTGCCCATCACGATGGAGAGCTTCAGATGATTCAGATGGTCCCACTTGCAGGTCTCGCCGCTCCATGTGTTCAGCGCCACCGACTTCGGTGCTATGACCAGAACATGTTCCACCGCAGCCTCCTCGAACATCAGGCGGTCGAGGGCAGTGAGGGTGCTCACCGTCTTCCCAAGTCCCATGTCGAGGAAGAGGGCGCAGTGGGTGTGGTCCATGACGAAGTCGATGGCGCGTGTCTGATATGTGTGCGGTCTGAACTCCATGGTCTTACTTTCTTCTCCTTCTCTCTTCCTCCGGTGTCCACTTCGCCATGAGGCGATCCACCGAAGCCTTCAGTCTCTCATCGTCGGACTGCTCCTGCTGCTCCTTCACCAGCTGGCGCTTTGCGGCCTTGATGGCTGCTGCCTTCTTGGCTCTGAACTCCATGGTGCGCTCGCCCTGCTGCTCCAGTCTCTCGTCAAGCTCTGCAAGGAAGTCATCAAGCTGCTCGGTGGTGTCGATGACTCTGGTGGCGAACCTCATGCTCTTGATGCGCTGGATGGTCACCTCCTGGAGAGCGGTCGGCTTTTTGCCGGTGCTCTTCATCTCCACGAACGTCAAGGTGTGGAACGGACAGAGCACCAGGCGGTCCGGCAGACCTCGGTGGAACTGACTGGTCAGCTTGATGGCCATGCCGCCTCTTTTTTCGACCTCCTTGACAAGCCTTGCTTCGAGGTCTTTTTCGCTTTCCTGTTTACGTGTCATAAATTTGCTGAAAATCATACCGTCTTTTTCTGGTTTGTAAATTTGTAAATCAAAATCCCTATATATTTTCTACATACGCGATTAGGCAGGTGTAGGTAGGGCCATTGTTACCTAAATGCACTTAGACGAAAAGTTGGTCATTTTTGATTTACATAATTTACAAAAGTGTGTATATCGTTATAGTCCAATCGTTTAGACCTTGTAAATTAAAGTGTAAATCAGTTGTAAATCATTCGAGTGTTTTACAAAGTTGTAAATCATGTTTTACAGACTGTTTTACACCTAAAGCACTACTTGAGATAAACCTCCGTAACTGACCAAAAGGAGTCCGGGATTTTGAACCTCATCTGGACACCGTATTCGCGGTCGTCCTTGTTCCTTGCCACACCGATTTCTTCGAGGCCCATGCCACGAAGGATCTGCGCGATTTCGCGGTTCTTGTAGCGGTCGGATTGAGCCCCGAAGAACTCCTCCTGCACCTCAGCCACGCAGATGGTCTCGCGCCTCAGATACGGCTCGTTGTCGTCCATGTACGCACCCTTGTAGAAGTCACGCCGCTGCTGACGGTTGAGGCTCCACCACGTGGTCGGGAGGTGTCTCCTGAGCCCGGCGTCGATGATGCCGATGCGCTCGTCAGTCGTGATCTCGTTGTGCTCCTGCTGGCGGATGCGTGCCTCCCTCTCCATCGACGGATCCAGGAAGAGCGGCTCGCGGTCACGGTACCGCTTCAGAGCTTCAGCCCATATCTGCAGGCGGGTCGCCTCGTCTATGTTGAAGACGTCCTTCTGAGGAAGGTCCTCCATGACCTCAACGGCCCAGAAGCGGCGGTTGCCCGTGTCTCCCTTCAGGAAGGCTTTCTCGTTCGTTGTGGCGAAGAAGACACACTGCCTGCGGTAGATTTCCGTCTTGCGTCCGTATGCCGGTCTGAAGGCGTCCTCCTGCTTGCTGATGAAAGCCTTGAAGGCCTCCACCGTGTTCTTCTTGTAGTCCTTGAGCTCGCCCATCTCGATGCACCACCTTCCATGCACGTGCTCCATGGCTTCCTTGTCTCCGATGCTGCCGGTGGAGAAGCTGTCGTCGAACCATTCGCCCGCCAGGCTCTTGATGAGGGTGGACTTGCCGACTCCCTCAGGACCGGTGAGCGTGAGCACGTAGTCGTACTTGATGCCCGGCTCGAAGATACGCGCCACAGCAGCCGTGAAGTGCTTGCGGGTCATTGCCCTCGTGAGCGGGCAGTCTGTGGCACCTAAATAGTCAACGAGAAGTGTGTCCAGACGGGAAACACCGTCCCACTGAGGCAGTGAGTTGAGGAAGTCCCGCACCGGATGGAAGGAGTTCTGCGAGATAACGGCATCCCACTCGTCCAGGAGCACGGTTTTGGTGATTGCGGAACCTCCATAGCAGCGGGACACATATCCGATGAGGTTGACGTCGTCGGAGTTCTCCCAGAATGGGTTGGACTCCATCTTCCTCCACGGCAGATCGCGTGTCAGGACATTGCGCCCACGGAAGCTGTCATGCCTTACCGCGTCCCTCAGTCCGGCGTCGTTCCTCAGGAGGAGGTTGTAGTTGGCCGGCGTTGCGAGCAGTCCGTTCTTGCCTACCTTCAGCAGGTCCTTCCAGCTCTCGTCGCTCTCCTCTTCTATTTTGCTGACGTCAGCAAAATCGCTGTCAAGGCTCGCGAGCTTCTCTCTCACGATGACTCCGTTCACCTTGCGGTCCGCTCTGGCGAAGCGGTCCATCTCCACGAAGGACGGCAGCTTGTTCACCGGAGTGTCCTGGCTGCTCTGTTCGTCGAGGTGTCCGTACTTGTGGATCCTGACGAGGTCGAAGGCGTTGACCTCACGCTCACAGCATGGGTCGGTGCCGTGGTGGCTGTAGAGGTACTTGTCCTCATAGACCACCGCACCGGCTTCGGTCGTTCCGCCGATGAAGGTGTAGCGGTCGTCCTTGCCTGTAGGCTCGTAGACATCTGGGAGGAAGGTCTCGATGGCCTCGCTGATTGAATACGCACGGCAGAAGGCGCCGATGATGCCCGGCTTGAGGGTTGGGTCCTCCTGCTTGTTTCCGTGGCTCTGTGCGAGCCTCTGGACGCGCTTGCTGACCGGCCACTCGGTGACATCCCTCCAGTCGGTGAAGGAGCCGAGAAGAGCCTCAACGCCAGCGGGGTCACCCCCGCCTGATCTGAAGACGAACTCTCCGTCCTGTGCCGCTGACGGCCAGTACATGAGGCGCTCCGGCTGATAGGTGGAGTCGTCGAAGATGTCGATGCCGATGGTCTCCGCGAGCCTTCTCGCGATCGGGATGTATTCGTCCGGAGTGACAGCTCTCGTCAACGGTACGATGAGTCGGTAGCGTGGAGATGCCGAGCTGTGTGAGTGTGTGGAGTAGAGACACCACGCGGTGCCTGCCATCATGTCCTCCACGATGCCGAGGGTGTCGGCTGTTCCGAAGTCGATGTCGAGGGTCACGAGCGAACGGCTGACGATGTTGCCAGCTTTGCGCTGTCCTCCCTCGATGACACCACCGACGAAGCCTCCGACATCCTTGAGCTTGCCTTTGTCGGTGCGGCTCATGGCCTGGTACTCTCTGAAGGTCTCAGCGGTCCTCTTGACCTGGGAGAGTCTCTGCACGAGGTTCTCCCAGCTGACCTGCTTGGCCTTCCATTCCTGCTCCAGTCGTGAGCGTCCTGTTGATATACTGTAGGTTTCCATATTTTCTCTTTGTTTTGAAGAAGGAGTCCACCGTCTCCGGTTGAGGCTCTCGGCCTCGGTTGCGGACGAACTCCTTCAATGCTTCCAATACTACCGGAGAAGCCTTGATCGTTTCATGAGTCTCTCGTATTCCCCCTTGAGTTCCTCCGGCCATTGGAAGGTCTTCAGATACTCGTGTATCTTCTGAGCTGTCTCTTTGTTCTGCTCCCCAAGTGTGAAGTACACCATATCCATGGCCAGCATGGCAGCTGCCGTCGCTTGTCCCTGGTCGTATAGCTTCACGTCTATCTTCGCTCCAAAGTCCACAAGCAAAACATCGCAGACCGAGCAGAACTGCCGCCACAGGTCCCTCGCCCTTGTCAGGTTCTGCATCATCTTCGACGTGAATCCCGCGTCCTCCTTGAACGCTCTCTTCTGCTCCTTTGTGAGGTCCTCGTCCAAGAGCAGGATCTTCGCTGTCTTGTTCATCACCTCCGACAGGTAGATGGCGTTCTCGAGGTAGTAGTACGTGAGGTTCATGTTCACGTTGTCTATCGATGTCCCCTGCTGTGTCATGGCTTAGAGTGTTACTTCCTGCGGTACCATTATGATCTTCGACGCGCTCACCTCGTAGCCCCTTGTCCTGAGCTCGTCTGCGAGCTGCTGGTCGGTGAAGCTCACGAGGGTCGGAGCCGCGGTCTCTTCTTCCGTCATAGCGTTCTCCTCTACAGTTGAGGACTGCATTGCTTCTGAGGTCTCGGAGTTGGTCGTCTGTCCACCAGCTGGAGAAGTCTCCTCCGCGAGTTCCACCACGAGCTCCTCGGGGTCCTCGAACTGGTCCATCTGAAAATCCTTTTCCGCCTCCTTGACCGCCTTCTCCTCAGCGTCTCTCTTTTTCTTCTCGTCATCGCCCGGTTTCCAAGGCTTGACGATGCCCAGGCGTTTCTTGCTGCGATCGATGCCGTACTTGTCCATAGCGCGTCCGTAGCGGTCAATCTCGCACTCGATGCCTGAGTCGAGATCCATGACGATGTCACCCACACGGTGGGTGCCGTAGTAGGGGAAATCATTGAGGCTTGTTGATGCCCCTTTCTTCATTGTTGCCATAAGTTTTTGATAGATTTAATTGTTGATTTACTTGAGTGTGATTGCTTCACGACAGTAGGTGTTCGTGTGCTTGTTCTTGAAGGTTACAAAGTAGAGCTCCTGTCCATCAAACATTGAGTTTGCATAACCTGAGATGATTCCCTTGCGAGCCTCCCCCCTTACCGTGGGATCTTGCACTTCTACCTTCTGTCCGAGTTTTAACTGTTCCATATCATTTTAGTCTTTGTAGTAATAATTTCCGGTATATCCTGCGCCCCTCAGAGGGAGCATGTTTGCCCATGAGGGCACGATGGCGAAGATGTCCTGGATCTCCTCGAGCTTGTCCTCCGATGAGACCTCCATCACGAGCTCGTCATGGATGTGGAAGACAACAGGGAAGTCTGCCTTCATGCAGTTGACCATTGTCTCAGCGAGGCAGTCACGGGCTACTGCCTGCACGATGTTCTCCGTGAGCTTTCCTCCCCAGGTCTCAATCCATTCCCACTTGCGGGTTGTCTGGTTGGTTCCCATGAAGCGGATGGATGCTCCCTTGTCCATGTAGTGTCGCTCAGGGTGCAGAGCTGGCTTCTCCTTCTTGATGAAGCTTGAGTCGGTTGCCGCCTGGGCTGCTGTCTGTCCCGTGCATGCCCACTCCCTGTCGAAGTGCAGCTCGGCCTCAGGATAGCAGATCTTCCTGCCGGAAGGGAGCTCGATGGTCATGGTGCTGTCCTCCATGCGGAAGGTCACACTGGTGTGGGGTGTCTCCACCTTGCGGGTGGTCTTGTAGACGATGCACTCCTTCGCTGCTTTCTCCACGAGGCCCCAGAAGGCCACGATGCCGGGGTTGGCGTTGCGCCACATCTTCACGGTGTCGGCCTCCTCCTCTTCGGTCATGCCGAGACGGGCACCGCCCATCTCGTCGAGGGCTGACACTCCGCCACCGTATCCGAGGGCGAGGACTGCGACCTTTCCTCTCTGGCGGAGGTGTGCGTTCTGGCCGTGCTTCTCCACAGGCTTGTGGAACATCTGAGACGCAGTCGCGCAGTAGATGTCACCACCCTGGCGGAAGGTGTCAAGCACCCATTCCTCACCGGCCATCCATGCGAGCACTCGTGCCTCGATGGCTGAGAAGTCGCAGACCGCGTAGATCTTGCCATCGCTCGGGATGAACGATGTGCGGATGAGCTGGCTGATGGTGTCGGGCACGTTGCCAAAGGTGAGGTCGAGGCTGTCATAGTCTGCGGCCTTGAGCATCTGTCTCGCAGTGTCCAGGGCGCCGATGTGATTCTGCGGAAGGTTCTGCATCTGGATGAGTCGTCCGGCCCATCGGCCTGTGCGTGATCCGTAGAACTGGGTGAGTCCTCGTGCCCTTCCGTCAGGGCCTACCACCGACAGCATCGCGTCGTATTTGGCGTTGCTCGTCTTGCCCATTTCCGCGCGGATCTGCAGGACTCTGAGGGCAACTGTGTCCCTCTGCCTTCTTGCTTCGCCGACGATGTCGGGAAGGGTTGTCTTGGTGAGTGACGGGATGTCGATGCCGAGTCTCTCCGAGAGCCACGCCTTGAGCTGCGGTCCTGAGTTCGGGTTGCTCAGGCCGGTGATGGTCACGGCCTCGGCCGAGAGCCTTGACTTGGTGAGGATGTCCATGCGGTTCGCCTCGGTCACCATGTCGAGGTCTATGCGGACGCCGTAGTCGTTGATGCGCTGATCGATGGCGTAGAGAGCCTTCTCGAAGTCGCTGACCTCGTACCAGCTGAGCGCCTCCTCTATGCTGCGCTCCACGTCCACGTCCCTGATGCAGTATGCCTTGAAGGTTTCCCACTTGTCGGGATACTCGGACGGCTGCACCCTCTTGGGAAGTTCTCCGAAGAGTCCCTCGTTCTCGGATCCTTTGCGGACCTTGCGAGGTGTGCAGAACAGCTGGATGAGAGACTTGCCCTCGTCCATCTTCTGCTCCGAGAGTCGGAGAGCTTCGCCGGCTCCCTTCAAGCTCAGAGGCAGACCGCACCTTCCGGCCTTGACGGAGCTGCACTCCCAGTCCATCGGGTTGAGCCATTCGTCATCTGCTATGATGCAGGTGTGACGCCTCAACCACATGGTGAAGCAGACACGCTCGAACACTGCGTTGTGTGCATGCTTGGTCACCTGATGGTCGAGGAGAGCTTGAACGAACCACTCGGGGAGTTTTTCGCCGCTTGCGAGGTCGATGATCTGAGTCGGCTCGTCATCCTTGGCATAGGCCACCAGCAGGATCTCGAACTCGGGATTCATCGCGTATCTGTAGGCTCCGCAGTCGGCAATCGGCTCGGGGCTGTAGGTTTCTATATCTATGTGCAGGTGTTTCATTCTTCGTCGTCTTTTTCAGTTATGTGGTGAGGACACTGAAGACCGCAGTAGGTCTCAGCCTGATGGACAGCGCACCATCCATATCCGTAGGCGTCCTCGTTCTCCATGTACTGGCAGTTGCCGCAGCAGTAGTCATCGCTGCTCGCCACCTTAATGCTTGCCTTGCCCATTGCGTTCTCCGATTATGAACTCATTGGCGAAGGGAAGCGTCTCCACGAAGGAGCAGAACGCGCCCCAGTCCTCCTTGAGCTTGTGATGTCTGCGCTGTCTGTAGATGGTCTTGAGCTGGAGGTAGTTGGTGCTGACCCTCATGAAGAGCTCGATGCCCTGAGGGCAGTTGCTGATCACCAGCATGAAGTGCTCATAGCATGGGGCGTTGTTGTAGTTCTCCACCAGCTCTTTCATCTGGATCTTGCTCTCTGCGGTCACATACTTATTAAAGCAGTAGTCCATGTCCATCTTCATGATCTTGTGCATCTTTGACGAGCTGGTCACGATGTCAATCCAGTGGTATCTCTGAAGCTCGGGGCTGATGTAGTTCGGATAGATGATGTCGAAGCTGACACGGATGCCAGAGAGGAAGGTCTGCTCTCCACTCCCTGCTGGGGCGTTTGCGAGCTTCTTGGCCCTCTCAAGCGACCTGATGAACTCTTCCTCGGAATAGTCGGGAAGGTCGACCCTGAGGGCATTTCTTGATGCGATGACGGACTCCTTGAGATCGTACACCTTGACGTTCTTGACTGTCAGCATGGCTTAGAAGTCTATGTCGTCATCATTGAAGAATCTCGGATCGTTCTCCTGCGCTGCAAGGAGGAAGGCTACACATGCAGCCACGATGAAGACGAGAACCAGGAAGAAAAGGATGAGGGCGATGACGCCGACGATTTTGAGAAATGTGATCATATTATCTGAAGTTTTGATTTTGCGCCCGAGGTCACCTTCGAGGTGGCACCATCACGGCTGTCTCGGGCTGTTACTGAGAAAAGAGTAACGAGGTGAAAAAGGGCCGGAGTCTTGCGCCTCCGGCAAGGATTAAGATTTAATATTTCAAGAGCGCAACGGGCACCGCGAGGAAGCTGCTGTACATGCCGCCGTTGAAGAAGCCGCTGCCGCCGTGAGCGTACCAGGCGAAGCCGGCGCTGTCACGACAACAGGTACAGATGCTCGAACCACAATTGTCGAAGAGGTCAGCCCCTTCGATGGTTCTCGCGAGTTTGTCGATCTCATCCCTCTGCTTCATGATCTCGCCAGCTGCGAGAAGGGACGGGAGGTCGTAGGCTCCCTGCTCCCTGACATGCTTTGCGGCTGGGCTCTCAAGGGCGAGAAGTTCGTCGGTGAGGATGGTCGCATCCGTGCTCTTGACATGGAGGGCATCGAACTCGGAGAAGTTCTTGCGGGTGTATTTGCTGATCTTCTCCCTATCGAGGAACTTCACGTCCTTGTACTTCGGGAAGACCACGATGGTCTCACCGTTCAGAAGCTCGAGGCTGATGCCTTCGATGTCTGAAAGGGTGACGGGCTTGTGCCCGTCGCATCCCTTCTTGTAGATGATCTCTGCCATGGCTTAGAAGATGTCGTTGTCGTCGAGGTTGGCATTGATCTCGAGCCCGTTGAAGTCGGACTCAGCGCTGGCACGGCCACCCATGAACTCTCCGTCGCGGGTCTTGAGGACATTGTTGAGTCCGCAGGCCACTCCCTTGTTGCCTGTGTTCACGAACGGGTAGAAGTTCACGGACACGTATCCGAAGCAGCCGCTGTAGAGCTCCTCCTGGGCAGTGATGGCCACATACTTCGGATTGCCGGTCGGGTTCATCTTCACCACGCCTGGAGCGGTCTTACTTGTGGCGTTCAGGAAGTAGGCTCCCTGATATGCCTCGTCCTCGCTGCGTTCGATGTCGCCATCGCGGAGAGGATTCTTCCATGTACCCTTTGCAGGCTCTTTGCCCTGCCACTTGCTGGTGATGCCGTCAGTGTATGCGGCCTTGATGGCGGCCTTGGTCTCCTCCACGAGCTTGGTGTTCGACTTAGGGATGATGAGGCTCACGCTGTACTTCTTGTCTGCGCTGTTGCCGACTGCCACGGGTTCAAATACGTGGACATAGCTGAGGCGGATTTCGCCTACCACTACCTTGGTTTCTTGTGTGTTCATGACGTTTTACGTTTTGAGGATTAAAAATTGTACTGTTGTTGTAGTTTTTCGACGTCCTTGATGCTGATGTATTTCCTGTTGTCGCGGTCGGTGACTATCCGGGCCGAATCAGAAATCATCGTGGTGATCTCGGCTTTGGAAAGCGCTGCAAATTGCTCCGGATTGTACTTCTTCATGACATCGGGAAGTTTGCTCAAGGCTACCCATTTAGTCTTTGCATGCGGATGATACTTTGCCCCCCCCATTGCTTGAAGGGAATGATGGGCTCTCGATGTTCTCCATCAGTTCGATGGCCCGCTGTTGTAGCGTGATGGTCTGCTGTAGTAGCGTGATGACTTTTGACATGTTTGTGTTCATGACGTTTTACGTTTTGAGGTTATAAAATGACGTTATTGAAATCTCCCTCGATGTTGTTCATCTCGGGTCTCTTGTCTGATACCGGTGCAAGGGTCGGCTTGCCCTGAGGCTTGACGACGTACTTGCCGAGGAGTTCCTCGAAGCCCTTCGGACGGAGGATCTTCTTCAGATCCGTGATGCCCTTGAGTTCGACAGGCTTGCAGACCAGATCCTTCTCGAAGCCGGCGCTGAACAGGTCGGCCATCGCTGACTGCTGGTCCTGGATCTTGCTGATGCTCCTGCCCTCGACAACCTTCCAGCCTGGGATGGCGTGACCGCTGACTGCCTGCTGCAGCGCGTACTCCTCGACCTTGCTCGTCCAGTTCTTGATGGACTCCAGCTTGTAGAGAAGGTCTGCGAGCTCTTCGTCGGTCAGCTCGGACGGTTCACTGTTGGACTCTGCGAGGATAGTAGCACGGAGGGCGCAGGCGCGGCACCTCGGAGCGATACGGCAGAACTTGCAGTGGTCGCCCGGCACATACTCTCCCTCGCCGTTGAAGGCCTTCAGGGCCGCCGGCTTGAGTTCGTATGTCGCCCACTGGATGAGCTTGTCAGCGCTGATGCTCCACGAGCTGATGTGCTGGAGTCTCGGCTGGATGATGGTCATCTGGACGGTGTCGATGCCGTTGAGCTCCGCAGGACCGAGGAGTGCGCCCAGGGCGTAGCAGAGCATCTGTGTGTTGTTCTCAGCCTCGACCTTGACTCCCTGGCCGAACTTGAGGTCGTAAACCTTGAGGATTTCTCCGTAGATCAGAACGGCATCTGATGAGCCGAAGCTTTCCGGGATGTAGGACTTGAGGTTCAACTCTGCCTCAACGAGCAGCTCTGCATCCTCGAACTCCTTCTTGACATTGAGGAAGTCTTCGTACACGATGGTGACGTAGTTGTTGTAGACAATCTCGAAGATGTCCCAGAAGTCGAAGCCCTCATCGGTACACTGGACGGTGAGGTCCAGCAGCAGGGAAGGGTTCTCCTGTCTCATCCTCTTCTGAAATACCTCGAACTCCGGCACATAGACGGCCTTCTCCTCGAGGAAGTAGTTGAGGGTGAACTCCGCGAGCGCATGTGCTATCGTACCCTCACGTGAGAAGACCGAGTCCTTTGACGGGTACTTGGCCTCCTGACGTGCTGAGGGTGTGCAGGTCATCCACCTCTTGGAGGCGGACGGTGCGAGTATGGCGTGCTGGCTTGGCATTACTTCTCGATGTTCTGGAGTTCTTCAA
Source organism: Candidatus Cryptobacteroides faecihippi (assembly GCA_018066065.1). Classification (GTDB taxonomy): domain Bacteria; phylum Bacteroidota; class Bacteroidia; order Bacteroidales; family UBA932; genus Cryptobacteroides; species Cryptobacteroides faecihippi. Next base: position 21,442 of record JAGHSC010000207.1, on the reverse strand, counting down.
GGAGAGCTGGTCTCTTGCTCAGAGGACAGCCGGCGCTGTTGTTGCAGCCGTACTTGGCGAAGATCTCGGTACGGATGAATAGTATGGACTTGCCTGCGGCCTTCAGTCGGGTGACCGCTGCGCGTGTTGCCTCCGCCATTTCCTCGTCGGTAATCGGGAGGTCTTCAGGGATGTCGTCTGCTGGCTTCTCCTGTGGCGCAGGAGCGGCCTCAACCGGTGCGGCGGGTTCTTCTACCGCCTCGGCTTTTGGTGCCTCTTCAAGGGCTCCGTTTGCGAGCTTCGCGAGGACACCGGCGAACGAGCCACCGATGGCCGCTCCCAAGGCGGTCACCAGCTTGTTGATGCTCTCGTCACTCAGGGTGACTTCGATGTTCAGTTTCAATGGTTCCATATTATGAAGTTTTACTTGGTATGTCTTCCGTGTGTGGCCCTTGTGAGCAGCTGTCGTGCAAGCGCCACGTCTGTGATGATGACCTTGCCGGTCTGGGTGATTGCCTTGTCCAGGACGCCTGACGCCTTGAGCCTCTTGGCTGTGGAATAGGAGACCCCGAGAGCCTCAGCGAGTCCTGTCACTCCGGTCGCAAACTCCCTGTTACCCCCGGGGTAAATCGGGATACCCCCTCCCGGGGTAAATGCCGAGCGGAGGAGCTCTTGAAACTCCCCGACGGTGAGGTCTGCTATCTTTGTGTTCAGTGCGATCATAGTGGAAAGCCAGGGAGTCGGACCCTGTGGCGTGGAATGCTTAGCAAGTATTATCTCACTCACGCCTATCACCTCTCCGGAGGTGTCCGAGCTTTCCAAGGTGCCGGTCTCTCCCGGCTGTCTGCTTGCGTATAAGTGCCTACGTCCTCACGACGGTGGCGGGTTCTTGCTTGCTCTGGGCCTCGCCCTATACTGTCTCGTCGTCAAACAGATCGGTCTGGATGATGTTGTTCTTCTCAAGCCACTCGGCAAGTTTTATCTCCGCCCAGATCACGCCCATGGCGATGAGGTTGGGCAGGACGGTGAACTTGTGACCTTCGGCCGGCTCTGATACCATGACGCAGAAGGCAATCATGCCGATGACTGTGAGGATTGTGGTGATGATGTAGTGGAGCGGTGTCTTTTTCATGGCGTTTTGACGTTTTATCGTGTTCTTGTTATTATGATCTTCTTTGCATCTGCCGGACTGTTCACTGTGAACACTTTGTTCACTGCGGCTCCGTAGTTGGAGCAGGTCACTCTGAGCGTCGCGGTCTTGTATGTGAGCGGGTCGATTTTCCACTTCTCGCCGACCTCCATCGTGCTCAGTGTGGTGAGGAGCATGATTCTCCCTGATTTCGTCTTTTGTACTTTCATTTCTGCCGTTTATTATTAACTTTGTTAGTAACAACGGTGCAAAGATAAGTGAATTTTTCCTTCAAATGCAATACTGCGAGAGGAAAAATCCATCAATTTTGTACAAAAACTATTTGCTTGCGTATGAAAGATATTATGAATCAAAGACTTAGAGACGTACAAAATTTTTTGATCTCTCAAGGAAAAATCCGTAATCAGTCGGAATTTGGGAAGACGATGGGTAAAAGTCGCAGCCAGTTGTCGGAGTATATGTGCGGCAGACGCCGTGTAACTCGCGACCTTGCGTACACAGTCAGTGAATACTTTCCAGAAATTGATCCTTTATTCCTGATGGATGCTGAACACACCCAGATGCTGGTGTCCTCCACCAATGTACAGGGCAATCACAATGTGGTGAACAACGGGCACAACCAGACGGTGGGCGGAACCGACACAGCTGCCCTCCAGCGAATCATCGAGAAGCAGCAGGCCCAGATAGACCGTCTTCTCGGCATCATCGAGAAGCTTCAGTCATGATACAGCTCAAGTACACTCTGTTCTTCTTCCCCCACAAGAGGAAAGAGGACGACCTTCACGCTCACCTGGTATGTCGTGCGAAGTGGAACGGCTCGCGCTCCATCGTGAGCATCAACCTCGGCTTCCTCGTGGATCCGGAGAAGTGGGACACCTCGACACAGATGTGCAAGCTGCGCTCCACTCATGGGCCTATGAAGATACCGGCTCAGGTTATCAACAACGAGATCAACAGATACCGCGACACGGCGGCGGCAGTCTTCTCCGACTTTGCAGTCATTGACAAGTGGCCGTCCGTCTCCGAGGTGCGCTCAGAACTCCGTGTCCGTCTCGGCCTTGACGCTCCAGGCATCCATACCACGGGGGAGGCCTTCAGGCAGTTCATGACTGAGGAGTCAGTCCGTCGTGCATGGAGTGAGGCGACCATCAGGAAGATGAAGACGGTCAAGCGCCACATGGGAGACTTCGCGCCGTTTCAGACCTTCGATGGGTTCACCTCGTACAACTTCGCCAAGTATGTGGAGTTCCTCCGAACATCCGAAGGACACAACGACACGACCATCCAGCGCCAGCTCGGATATGTGCGCTGGTTCTGCGCCTGGGCGGACCGCAAGGGCCTCATGCCTACCAACGACTACGACGCCTTCCGTCCGAAGCTCAAGAGTCCGGCCAAGCCGGTCATCTTCCTCGACTGGGACGAGCTCATGAAGTTCTGGAGCTACGAAGCTCCAGAGGGCCACACCTACCTCAACGATGTGCGCGATGTGTTCCTGTTCTGCTGCTTCACCTCTCTGCGATACTCCGACGCCCAGAATCTCCGCTGGACCGATGTGGGCGAGGACTCCTTCAGGCTCGTGACGCAGAAGACCGCACGCGCCCTGACGATAGATCTCAACAAGTGGAGCCGAGAGATCCTGGAGCGTCACATAGACCGCGACCACGGTGACGGCCACTGCCTTCCTCAGATACCGAACCAGGTGATGAACCGGTACCTGAAGAGGATCTCCAAGGACTGCGGCCTCAACACCAAGATGACGGTGGTGGAATATCACGGCTCAGAGCGCTCCGAGGTGACCTGCGAGAAGTGGGGGCTCATGGGTACGCACGCGGGTAGGCGCACCTTCGTGTGCAACGCATTGAAAATGGGAATCCCGCCCACCGTTGTGATGCAGTGGACGGGACATAATGACTACAGGGCGATGCGCCCCTACATAGATGTGACAGACTCGCAGAGGAAGAAGGCGATGGCTGGCTTCGATGCACTGAACCGTGACACCAAAGACTGACCCAATGAGACCCTCACAGACCCAATCAGACCCACAAAGACCAGCTTCTGGCCGTGTATGTGGCCTCCTACGGCCTTAGATTGAGTGTTGTGATAGTCCGCCCATCTCCACAATGTAGCTTGAATATCAAGGACTTACAAAGCCGTGACACCAATGGTGACACTATCGGCGCTTTAGATAAGCCTTGACAAGCAATCCGAGAAGAGCAAGAACCACCATGACGAGGAAGATCTCTCCGCAGACAATCAGGAAGGATTCCCGTCTGGTGGGCTGCCTCTCGACCTCCTTCACGATTGTCTCAGCCTTTTCCTTCACCACAAGGGTGTCGTGGACTTCTACAAGGGTCTCCACCGGTATCTCCACGACGTGCGGTCTCGTCTGGAGACTATGAGAGAGCAGTCCTTCTGATACAGTTGCGTCCGAGCTCGCCCACTCGTTCTCAAGGTGCGACGTGGTGTCCCTGGTCACGACCTTCTCACTGATGACGGGCACTTCGAACGTGACGGTGTCGACAATGGTCACGATGCGGTCGCGATATTCCACCCTGATAGAGTCGGTCTGTGTCGGGTAGATCTTAGGACTGCAGGCCGTAAGGACCAGAAAAACGGCCGCAAATACTGGCCCTTTCAATGCTTGTCTCATAGTTTCGGACCTTTGTAGGATTTGTTGTACAACACCTGCCTGCGCTGCTTACCGTTCAGCTTGTGGCTGAAATGCACGAAGGTCGGGTAGAGGATCATCTGGTCAAACGGGAGACCGAGAACCATGGCAAGCCTCGCCAGCTCGAGAGGATTGTCCGCCTTGATGTCGGCGGCCTCACCCTTCTGATGCTGAGAGGTAGGCACACCGCCCACGGCCTTGTTGAGGTCAGGGCAGCGATAGCCTGAGTTGACATGCAGAGGTTCGCCCCACTTGGTGCGGAGCGGCTCAAGAACCTCAAGGACGAGAGCCTTGACCGCATCACGCACCTCCGGGGTGACGATGACGTTGCAGATCCCGAGATGGTCAGCGGTAGGGCTGGCCTCAAATTCCCGGTAGGAGAAGTGCTTGCTAATTGTTCCCATCTGGCGAGTTGATTTCTATCGAGGTGTCACCCTTCGCGAGCTTTGCGTCCACGCCTCGGTTGATGGCATAGAGCACGGTGCCCAGAGCCGCAAAGCCGAAGATCTCGCCGACTGCCTTCAGCACCGACTCGTCAATGACCCCTGTGGGAGGGATGAAGAGCGAGACGATGAGCAGAAGGATTGCGATGCCGGACAGGATCCAGAACCAGGCGCAGCCACGGATTGAGTTGATGATTTCCCTTGCCATGACGTCAGAAGATAGCGAACAGCTGAATGATCAGACCGCCCACGCAGGTAGCAAGGAAGTCGAACCAATCCCACTGTTTGGTTGTCCAGATGTCGAAGAACTCCTTCGCGAAACCGGCGAAGATGACCGGCACGATGCAGGCCTTCATGCCCAGAGTGATGCAGAAGAAGCTCGCGATGATGAGGCCCACGCAGAAGTGCATGAGCTTGTCGTAGGGAACCTTGCAGAGGAATCCCACGATGATGTCCCAGAACTTCCTCATGGTTTAGTCCTCCATAGGTCTCGGCTCCTCTTCAGGTTCGATGCTGTTGAGGCGCTCAATCTCTGCCTGTGCGGCGTTGATGCGTTCACGGCTCAGACGTCTCTCCTCGATGACGCTCTTGTACTCGGTCTTTGTGGCTGAGCCTTCGGCAATCTTCGCGGCGACGTAGTCCGTCTCGTTGAGGTATGCGCTCTCCTTGAGAACGACCTCATGCTGCTGCTGGAGCAGCTCTAACTTTTCGTTTTGTGTCATGCTGTTGTTGGTGTTAGATGATACCTTTTGGCCAGAAGCTGTCGGTACTTGTAGCCGTCGTTCGCCTCAAGGCAGACACGGCGGGCGTTGAAGTGTACGTACTTAAACCACGCCGGATCCAGAGCGCGGACCACCTTCATGGCCTGGTTGAATCCGTTCCCGTGCTTGAATATCCCGAAGTAGGAGTTGAGAGAAGAGAGCAGGTCGTTCACCTTCTCGGGACGGACGCAGCCGTTGAAGGTCTTGGCCCTCATGACGGCACGGTCCACAATCCTGTTGTTCGGGTAGATCCGGTCCATCTTGATGTGAGCCCCGAGGCACTCCACGCCCTTGGTGTAGTGCTGGCAGTAGAACTTGTTCGGATGGAGAGTCGCTCCAAGGTCAGCAAGTCTCTGTCTGAGTTCAGGGATGAGCAGCAGAGCGGTCTTGCTTCTGGTGATTATATAGATGTCGTCAACAAACCTCTCGAAGCGAAGCTCCGGGAAGGAGAGCATCCACTCGTCAATCTCGTGGAAGTAATAGTTGACGGCGTTCTGCCAGATGAGGTGACCGATGGCTGCGCCTATACCGTCCGGCTTCTTGAACAGGCTCTTTGAGTCCGGGATGTCCTTCCATTTGTCGAGGGAGGACTTTCGTGTACAGTGGTGCGTCGGATAGCTGAAGATACACACCTGAAGCATGTATATCAGCTCGTCCTTGTCGTGGCCTTCGTAGTCCTCCATGATGACCTCGAGCAATTGCTGATAGGCGGTGTCTTGCCTTATGTTAGGAAAGCATCCCGACATGTCGACCTTGATGATCCAGGCATCCGAGGTGAAGCCGTTGCTCATCTCATAGATGTCATTGATCACGGCCTCCTGGCAGGCTGATTGTCCCATGCCGACGCGGTTGTTGAACGTGTGGTCGCTCATGCGCTTCTCGAGTAAGGGACGCAGTCTGATGTCAAGGTAGTGATGGAGCACTCGGGTCGCCATGTCTGAGGCGAAGACCTCTCGAGGTCGTGGGTGAGGTGCGATGAATGTGTAGGCAGTCGGGCGGAGCTGGCGCTCTACGATGTCATGATATAATTGGACACAGTTCCTCTGCCAGTGAAGCTCGAACTCCACCTGGTCGGGGCTCCGTCTCTTGTTGTGTCGTGCGAGACGGTATGCGTCAATTATGTCCTGAAGTAGTAGCACTGCTCTGTATTTCTGATTTGTGAATAGTTCGCAACGGGCACCGCGAGGTTGCTGTTGTACATGTTGTTGTTGAAGAAGCCGTTGTTGCCGTTAGCGTTCCAGGCGTTGTTGGCGCTGTTACGACAACAGGTCCAGATGTTCGAACCATGCGGAGTTCACGAGCGCCTGTCCTGGTTGTAGGTGTGAAAGACACCGGCGCTCCTCTATTCTTGTCAGTCTGCCGTAGCCTCAAAATCGACTACGGTCTTGCCCTTTATGAGACTCGCCCGATACCTGCACATATCCGCGTCTATCCTTGCGACAATCTCGAAGAGTTCAATCATCTGGCTGTTGATGTACTCGTCAGGAGTTGGATCTGACGTCTTCGGTTTGCGCTTCGCGTAGTGGATCATGTTCTGCTCGGTGCAGAACTCGATGTCCTCACGAAGGACGGCATACCAGCCCATCGCCTCGTCCATGTACTCCGTCTTCCTGCTCTTCGTGTCGAAGGCGAGGATATAGTAGCGGAGGACATTGGCGCACTCCTGCATGAGCGGTGTGCCGTAGACAATACGGTCAGCTTTGCCCATGAGGAACTGTGCCTGGTAGAGGATGCGCCTGAGTCTTTTCAGACCGATGTAGATGGAACTCTCAGATAGTTGCATAGGAGAAAAAGTCAAGGGGCACGGCACGGAGGCCGTGCCCAAGGTTTAATTTCAAATAGTTAAGAGCGCAACGGGCACCGCGAGGACGCTGTTGAACATGCCGTAGCCGAAGAAGCCGTAGTAGCCGCTAGCGTACCAGGCGACGCTGGCGCTGCTACGACAACAGGTCCAGACGTGCGAACCATTGCTGATTGCACTGCCGCCCATCTTGTAGAGGGTAGCGTTCACAGGGTCGGCTGTCCTGCTTCCGTTCGTGCCGTACTGGATGGTGTCGAGCAGGTCGCTGATGTCCTCAACGGTTGGCAGGTACCAGTTGCCCTGAGGGACGGTCACTGTGCCCTTGCTGTAGCAGTAGTCAGCAGCCGGACACATCTTTGCACCGTCCGCTGTGAGCTTGGATGCGAGCACCTTGGTCCTCTCGAGTCCGTCACGAGTTCCCATGTTGCCGTTGTCGCAAGGCTTCACCGGCATGCAGGACGCCATGAACTTGAGCCAGCCTTCCTCACCCTCTCCGAAGACCTCGCGGAGCTTCGCGCAGTGGTCGCTCTGATACTGGCTTGTACCGAGGTATCCAGGGAGACAGATCGGATAGTTCCTCTTGATGTTGGTGACGTCGGTGTTCGGGTTGTAGGTGGTTGACGAGTTGTCAGCCCTGAAGTACGCGAGCGCACGAGGGAAGGACGAGATGACACCTTCGCCTCCGGTGTATCCGTTCTTGCGGCGGATGTTTGCAAGTGCAGTCACATCCGGCATGAGGTTAGCCGAGAAGGCGAAGCCGGTCTTGGCGGTGTTGTAGGATGCCTGCTGCCAGAAGGTGTAGTCGAAGGTGATGTCAATCGCACCGTCAACAACGGCTGCGGCCCACTTCTGAGTCTTGAAGATTGCAGTCGCCTGGAAGAAGGCGTTGAGCTGGTCAACAAGGCCCTGGACGGTGGTGGCGTTGTAGCTCACCGTGAAGTCGGTGTTGGCAGAAGCAGACGAGCTCTCACAGATGGAGATCACGCCGGAGCGGTTCGTACCGTCGAGGGTGTAGCCGGAGAGGCGGTAGCTGTACTTGGTGCACCAGATCTTGTTGGCGTTCTCCTTGAAGGCCACCTTGACCTGACGACCTCTACGTCCGTAGACTGCACCGATGGTCTCGTAGACTGACGAGTTGAGAGCTGCAAGGGAGAAGGACTCTCCCTTGATATACTCAACATTGCCTGTGAGGAGATTGCCGACTACGGCGTCTCCTATCTTTGGATTGTTTGTGATGATGTTCGTGTTCATGATCTTTAGCTGTTAATCCATTTGAGGTTGTACTCTCCGTCACGCACTGCAGTGTAGTGACCGCCGCTGGTGACCGCTGTGTTGATGTACTCCTGACCGAGCATTGACGGCTGACCGTTCCAAGCGAATCCACCCTTGTCCAGTCCGATCCAGTTGTCCGGTACCACTGCTTCCTGAGGAGTGCCTGCGCCGAAGAGCTTCATCGGCTGACCTCCCAGGAGCGGCAACTCGTAGAAGTCGGTGCGGGTCTGAACATCGGCAAGCAGTCCGTCAACATCCGCACGGAGGGTGTCAACTGCGACCTCAGTCACGAAGACATACTCTGTGGTGTTGGCGATGCGCTTTGCCAAGTTCGAGAGCTGGGTGCAGATGGACGCTGTGAAGCCGTCACGAACCACGAGCATGTTGAGGTCTGCGTTCGCGGTGTTGTAGCTGACCACGACGGTGAGGTCGGTGTCATTCTGGAAGTGTGACACGAGACGACAGTAGCCATCGGCAGGGAGCTCGGCTGATGCGTTCAGGATGGTCATCGGCTGATATGAACCGACGCTTGTCTTGTACTGGTATGGCAGAGCTGCCACGATTGCTCCGGTCTGATCATCTGTGATGGTCTCGCTGACAACGGAGCCTTCCTCACTCAGTTCGTAGGTGAAGGTGTAGGAGTGCTGCTGTCCGCCGTAGGTGGCCACGGCCTTCGAGATGCGACCGTTCTGGTCGTAGGTGTAGGTGTAGTCGATGTTGCGGATCTCCTCCTTGGTGATCTTCTCGGAGAAGATGCAGACGTCACCGTCCATGGTGCCAGGCTTGAAGAGGTACTCGTTGCCCTTCTGAGCGACGAACTCAGCAATCGCCCATCCGGTCTTCGCCACCTTCACGCCGGCCTTGCTGATGGCCACGCCTGTCTCAAGCGCACGGAGCACGATGTTGGGTCTCGGGCTGTAGTGGCCGAGGGTCTTCTTGGTCCTGTCCACGTCATCAGCAAATCCCTGGCAACGGTCGGCCTGTGTCTTCGCCTCAGCTGCGGCGGTGTTGGCAGTCTGCGTTGCGGTCTGGCTCTCGGTCTTGAGCCTTGCGAACTCAGTGGCGCGGGCGGTCTCCGCAGCGGTTCTCTGCTGATCTGCAGTCACACGGGAAGTCTCTGCAGCAGCTCTTGCAGCCTCTGCTGTCTCCCTTGCGCTCTCCTGCGATACGCGCTGACGCTCAGCCTCTGCACGGTGACCTTCTGCTTCGGCCCTCTTTTCCTCCTCAGAGGCTCTTGAAGCTTCGGCTGATACTCTTGCACCCTCCGAGCGTTCACGCGCCTCCTCGGCCCCTACGCGGCCAGCCTCGCCGTCTTCTGCCCTCTGAGCCGCAGCGTTCGCCGCGTCCTTGGCTTCCTTGACCTTGGACAGGTCGATCGTCAGGATCCACCAGTCGGTGTCAGTCACAGGATGTCCCGCGTTGCCGTCTCGGCGGCTGGTGTACACTCCGGACTCCGTCTGCACGGTGTCGTTCATCGCATACGTCGCGGTCTCACTGTACGGACCACGAGGGACGGGTCCGATTTTGAATTGTAGCTTTACGTTCTCTGACATGTCTTTAGAGTTTTATAGTGAGTATTCCTTCGTCGATGTTGTACTCGAAACGGCTGACCTCGGTCTCCTTGCCCTCGATGGTGAAGACTCCGGTGGCCGCATCATAGCTGAAGGAAGGGAAGAGGAGCCCTCCGTCTTTTCCATCCTTACCATCGTCTCCCTTGTCACCTTTGTCTCCCTTGTCACCTTTGTCTCCCTTGTACTCTCCCGCTGCGAGTTTCGCGTTGATGGCGGCCACGGGGTCAACTGCCTCGGCTGTGGCGGCAATGCAGGCTGAGATGGCCTCGTCAAGGAGTGAGGTGCTCACGGCGGACACTTCGATGTCTACCTGTGTGGCCTCCACCTCGGTCTCTCCCTCTTCTGATGAGGTCTCAACGAACTCAACAACAGGGCGGTCGTAGGTCGCGGTCTTACCGTCGTACACGCAGCTGACCACGAGGCGGTTCACGCCAAGGTATTCCGGCTCGTTCACGCCATAGGTCACGATGAGGGTGTACTCATCAGCAGGGTCGATGCTGGTCTCAGCGCGGCCCGCCATGATGCCCTGAGCGTCAGCGAAAAGGAAGGCGAAGATGTCCTCGACAGACTTCCAGCTCACCTTCACGCCGTTGTCCTTCAGGGTGACGTGCATCAGGAGGTCAGTGCCTGTTCTGACTTTTTTGATTGTTATGTTTGGCATAGCTTCTGGTTTTATTGTTTGTCTTCGATAATGTTCACGGTCATGTCTTCGATGCTTATGTCTGCAGCTGGAGCGCTTATCATTTCCACCTTCATCTCTGACTCGAGCAGGTTCCAATTGAAAGACTCAATGATGAAGAATACTCCGTTGTGAGAACTCCTGAGAGCAATCGGATAGAGACTCTCCGCAGCAGGAACTGACAGCGTGCCCTCCATTTTGAGCCTCGGCAGAGCATAGGACAGAGCGTTGTCCAAAGCAAGGAACTCGATGGACCTCGTTGATGTGATCTTCGATGAGCTCCAGCTTACAATAGGCTGTCCCATGTCGGAGATGATGTCATCTCTCATGAGGTACTGTGCGCTCGTTCCGTTCAGAGCATCCACCTCTATGGTGTCAAGAGGCTCTCGTGCAGAGTTGTTGAGATCAACGACGCACCGTGTGCTTTTCAGCTGGGCTTCCTGGTCCTGCCTGAGATAGCAAGAGCCCACCCACACGTTCCAGCTTGACGCATGACTCCTGAACTCGATGGTGAGAGTGCCGGCAGGGAGACCGTAAAAGTCCATACTGAGCTCTTCAATCGGAATGTCAGAGCCGGGAAGTCTTCCTGTGGCACTTGTCGAAGTATCCGCAAGGTCAAAACGGACACTTCCTATCTGGTTGACATTGGTCGTGCTCGCCCACTGATATGTGACAACGCCCAGGAGATCCGTCACCTTGTTCAAATAGTTGTATGTGCTTCCGTTCTTAACGTACAGCTTCACATATATGCAGCGATTGTCACTTGTTGCTTGGGTCCACTTGCTCAGGGCGCACGCCTTGAACTTAAGCTCGTACTTGCTGGTCAGTCCAGACGGAATAATATCTCCGGTCTGCGACACGACTCCCGGTCCACGAGTATCAAGATATACACCCTGGTCTGAGCCGTTAAGCTCATACATCAAGGCGTAGCTGTTGCGAGTCCATTCCAAGAGGGTGTAGTAGTCCTCATACGGATCCTCCACCAGCGTCTTCTCAAACTCCGGATTGCGAGTGATGGATTCCTTGTATCTGCACTCCTCTGATACAATCACTCTGCGCTTTGCGGGTTGCACCTTGGTGGTCATTCGACCCACAGGCCAAAACCAGCCGTTGTTCACTGATCCGAAGTCTCTGATAGGGACTGCGTAAGGAGCCGCAGCACCAGTCCAATATTTGACGTTGTTCAGGTAGTTCGTGTCGAACCACTTGCGAACCGCAAAGTCTGTCTCACGGAAAATGAACCAACTCTCACGCCATCTGAACACCGAAGCATGAAGCATGCCGAGCAGAGACTGAAGAACGTCTTACAGGGTCTCTCCGTCGTACACCTTGCAGTCCATGTACAGATAGAACGGGGCAGAGAAGCTCATGGTGCTGAGTACCATCGCAGGGTCAGTGTTTGTCGAGAAGTCGAAGCCCGTCTTGCTGAAGATATAGGTCAAAATGAGTGGCCAGCTGAACTCCGTCTCGTCAAGCACAGACGTGTGCGAAAGTTCACGCAGTTCCTTCACGCTAAAGTCATGGAATTTCAACTCACCAAGGCCATCAGTCGCGATTACCTGAACATCGTATGGAGGCGCGACATCAGGCTCACTGTAGAGTTCAGGGCTGACATAACCAGTCCACACCGTCTGCTGCTCGCTGACATTAAGGACCTCCACCTTCCACTCATACGGATCGGAGGTGTAAAGCTCGGCGAACTCCTGGTCCACCTTGCACTCTGGATATAGTTCAAGTGACGAGCCCCAGATATTGCCGTTTTTTTCACGACGCAGCACCGGAGCCTGCCCCATGGAACGCAGGACGGCCTCTCCACCCCAGTGATCCTGGAGCAGATTGATCCTCATTTCGTCACCGTTGGCCGCCTCGAAGAGGAAGTAGTATTTAAGTCTGTGGTCCATTATGTCGTGTGATCCTTGCGCTTGTTCTCATTGTTGATGACAGCCACAAGCTGCGAGCCTTGAGCCTTCAGGGTGCCGGTGACTTCCACCTGGATGTTGGACTGCTCGAACATCGAAGACGAGCCTGCGGATGTCGCATAGCTTGCCTGACTTGCTACACTGGAGGATGTGCTGTAGTTGCCACTTGCCACATTGCTCAAGCCAGCCTTAACGGCTGAACCGAGAGCCACGAGAGCCACGCCGGCAGCGATGGCTGCGTAGCCGTTGAGACTCTCAAGAGCGGCCTTGATGCCGAGAGTTGCCACACCTGTGGAGATGGCCATGTTTCCGACGGTGACCGCCATCTGACCGAAAGCCGAGATGGCTGCGTTCGCGAAGTTTCCCCAGGCGTCTCCGCCGGTGACGAGGTCGCCCACGAGTTCGCCTACGATGGACGAGGTCTGCTCAGCCACCATCTGCAGGGCTGATGTCAGCTGCTCTGATATGTCTGTGATTGCTTTGTCTTCAAGGACCGGCTTCACCGGGAGGATGATGCCCTTCTCCACGAGCGGCTTCGCCTGTGTCTGAAGGAGTGAGGTGTCAAGCTTCGGCAGTGCGTTGAGACCAGCCATTGACTCACGCATGGCCTTGATGCGCTCCGTCTCCGCCCTTTCCTTCTCCAGTTCAGTGTTGAGGGTCTTCTCCTGCTTGAGGAGTGCTCTGATCTCGCTCTCCTCCTGCGCCTTGAGTTGGATTGCCTGAGCGGTCAGCTGGTTGGCCTTCTGAACCTCCGCAAAAGATGAACCGGCGAGGTCAGCGGTGAGGCGGGCATACTTCGCCAGCTCTTCCTGGTCTCCTCGCTGTATCTGATACTTCTGATGAATGAGTTCCTGTGCTCTTGCGTTGGCTGCTGCTCTTGCCTCGATGGTCTCCTCAGAGTCTGCGGCAATGCGCCTCTGCTCCGCGATCTGCGCGTCAAGCTTCGCAATTGTCACGAGGTGCTTTGACTGACGCTTCTGTACATCGTAGGCCTTGCTGGCATATTCTGCCGCCTTGCTGGCAACTTCAGAGGCCTGCTGTCCTGCCTGCTTGATGTCGTTCCAGCGTTCACCGGACGACTTCATGCCGCCTCCGTCAAAGATGTCTCCGAGGGTGGACACCGCGAAGGCCTTGACCTGAGTGAAGGCCTCAGTGAATTTCTTCTTGACGGTAGACTCAGCCTCGGCCATGGACTTTCCGACCTCACTGTTGAAGTAGTGGAACGCCTGCTTGTAGGTGTCCACATAGGCCTGGGTCGCCAGCTTAAGATTGGCTCCGTCGATTGTATTGGTGAAGGCCTCAGCCTCGCCATGGAGGAGCTTGAAGCCCGCCACAGCTGCGCCGATACCTATTGCAGCGATACCTGTCGCCGCGCTTCCCGCGCCCGCGACTATCTTGCCCAGGGCGTCGCTTCCCGAACCACCCGCCGAGGCCATCTGCTGGCCGAGACCACGGAAGGCTCCCTGGATCTGAGAGACCTGCTTGGTGTTGATGCCAAGGAGGTCACCCAGTTTGCCGAGGCCGTCCTCTGATACTTTCTTGAAGTCCTTGAGGTCCGACTTTGCGGACTTCATGCCCTTCGTGAACTGCGAGGTGTCGGCTCCGACGTTGACTTTGAGATTTGGGCTGTTACTTGCCATCGATGCGCTCTAAAAATTTGGTTAACTCCTTCTGTCGCTCTTCATCGCTCAGCGACATGAGCCTGCGGACTTCGTCCTCTTCCGTGTGGTCCCACGGCATTGGCCAGAATTTGACCGGGTCTTTGATACGGTCGCTCTTCTTGAGTTGCAGGTTGAAGAGCAGCATCGTTGCGCCTCTGACAAGCTCACCGATGTGGCGGCGGTCGGCATCCTTCTCCTGTTGGTGCGCCTCAAGGGCTTCCCAGAACTCGCCCGGCCTCATGAGGTAGAACTCACTGCGCGGGATATGGAGAAGGCCGAAGGCCCAGCCCCGGACCTGACCGAGGGTCAAGACCGGAGCCTCGTCTTCCTGCTTTACTCGTTTTTTGGCTGATCCGTAGACTTCGAGCCCGCCTTGGTGGTCTGCTTGACGTAGATGCTTAAGAACTCAGAGATGACACCGAGATCCGACATCTCGCCTACCTGCTTCGCTGTGAGCTGGCAGTCGTGGCCGTCAAGACGCTCGCCCTCGTTGATGCAGGCAGCCATGAGAGCTGCCATGTCCGAAGGCTTGAGCTGCCCGAAGTTGGAGAGGGCGGCCATGTCATCCCTGCCGGTAGCCTCGAAGAACGCCACGAGGGCGTTCCAGTTAGCCTCGACACGGAAGGTCTGTCCGTTGAGTACGATTGTATCTCTCATTATGCGTTCTTCTTGGTGAAGTCGCCAGTCACCTGGAGATTGAGAGATACGGTGGTGTCAGAGTCGGCTGACGCTGATGAGTCCTCGGTGTAGCCGGTGATGACTGCGTTGCCCTTGTAGGTATCGCCGCCAGTCACAGCATACTCGATGGCAACGACTGCGTCATCGCCTGTCTTGAGAGCGAGCTCGATGATGTCGTCGCGGTCCATTTTGGTGGACTCTGTAGCAGAGAGGATCTCCATGAGCGCTGAGACGGAGAAGGTCACGTCATGACCTACGACAGCGACCTGCTTCTTGCCGTTGTCATCCTTGGTGATTGACTCCTTGGTGATAGCCGCGATGTTGAGGCTGTCCTGAGTCCTACCAGCGAGAGTCTTGCCCCCGATGGTGAGTTTGATGTTGTATCCGAGTACCATAAGCTTATTTGTATTGGTTTATTCTGTAGTTCATCTCAATTGCCCAGACACCCTCCATGCAGTCCTTGTTGACTGTCTGAAGTTCTGCCTGGTACTGGTCGTCCTTCATGCCTGACTCAATGGCTGCGAGAACTTCCTCCCTGCAGCGGTCAGCTTCATCGAAGTCGTTGGACACTATCACGAGCTTCAGATCTGAGCTGATTCTGTACACTCCGTCCTTGGTGCGGTGGTACTGCAGAATCTGGTCATAGGCGGCGTATGGATACGTCTCGGTCTCGGCCTCCGAATAGAAGGTCGGAAGAATTGCTCCCACTATGGATGTAAGCTTTGCGCCTATGCTCTCGTTCATCGTTCGTACAGTTTGTCCTCTTGCTCCTTCAGCGACCTCTCGAAGGCGCTGAGGAATGTCTTCTCAAAGCCAGCGATGGCTCCCTCGAAGAAATTCTGGTGCATCTGCCCGCCCTTGTTCCTGCGGCGTTGTGATGCTGCCGTCTTGTTGTGTTTCACTGGCGTCTGGAACACGTGCGCCGGATCTCGGTGCTGAAGGGTTCCATAATTGGCCCAGTAGGCCTTGGACCAGTCGTCAATCTTTGATTTCTTATTCTGATGTCCGCTCTGCTGGTGGCCGTTGAAGAGGCCGATGCCTACATTGAGCGAACCGTTTTGTGTGGTTGTGACCTTTGCCCGGGTGAGCTTCTTCCACCTGGCCGGCACTCCCTTCTTGATGTACTTCGCAGTCTCCCTTCCGGCAGCTCGAGCCGCAGTTTTGGAGACCTTGAGAAGGTTTTCCGGAGCCTGGTCGAACATACGGGTGCAGTCCTCAAGTCCGGAGATCGTGATTCCCTTGCCCGTGTTTGCCATGCTATCCGTCTATTGCAAAGAGTGTGAGAATGTTCAGAGGTGACACCCTTGAGACAGGGTCGATGCTTCGTATTTCATACGGCTTGCCCTCCACGAGGACGCGCCATCTGGTGGTGAGGCCCGGTATCTTGTAGCAGGAGAGAAGGATGCTCTGTCCGGCTTCGAGGTTTGACTCGCCGATTGCTTCGTCGACATTGCGGTCTACCTTCGCCCAGACTTTGCCCTTGTCCACGAACACCTTGGTCTTCTGTCCCTGACTTCCGATGCGGAGTTCGCAGGACTGGATTGCCACAAGCGTGTCAAGCTCGCCGATGTTAATCTTGTTCTCCATCGTCATCGCCCCAGCTGCGGTACTGTCCGAGGAGATTGGTCGCCACTGAAGGCAGAGTCTCAACGGAGTCTACCGGATTGTTGAAATACTTCGACGCTGTCAGAAGGATGGCAGTCTTGATGTCCGCCTCAATCCTGTGACCCCCGCCTACATACACAATCTTCACACGGTCGCCGGTCACACCCTCGGAGAAGGTGAGGGTGCGGCCTTTGACGGTGAAGTCGGACACCTTCTTGCCATCCACTTCCACCATCGGAGTCCCCATGATCGGGAAGAACTTGGTGTTGATTTTGTCCAGAAGGATGGACGGCTTGAAGCTGCCGGTGTAGGTGAACTTAGACTGGAGGAGACACCTTCCGATGTGGTGCTCCGCCGACAGGGCCGCTGCCTTCAGGTATGAAAGCAGAAGAGCATCCTGGTCGGATGAAGTGATACGCAGGTGCAGCTTGAGCTCAGGGAGCCCAGGCTGCATTGCGATGTCGATGATGTCTCTTTCAGTCATGGTCGATTAGGCGATGATGTCCTTGATTGCTGCGAAGCTCTTAGGCTCAGCAACGAGCACGTCGTTCCAAGCGTTGAGGCAGATCTCAATCTCTGCGGTCTTCTTGCTGGTGAATGGATCGACAACGATGTCGAGACCACCCCACTGGCCGATGTAGAGATCCTGGAAGTTTCCGAAGATCATCGCAGAGAGATTTGAGCCTGAGCCCTTGGTGAGGTTAGCAGGTACGAGGTTGCTGTACTCGGCGATGTAGCCGTTGCAGCGACCTGCAGCGCTGTCCTCCATGATGAAGCGGCCAGAGTTTGCTGCCTTTTCTGTAGTCTTGAGCGCACCGAACACCTTTGCATTGGTGAGGTAGGCCATCTTGCCACGGTTTGCGTTCACTGAGTTCACCTCAGTCTCGAGCTTCACGACGCTCTTCCAGTCGATGGCTGCGCCGTTGGTACCCATAGCGACAGAACCGATGCCGGTGGTGTTGAGGATACCGCGAGGCTCGTTACCCGAACCAGAGCCTGCGATAGCTGCTGACTCGAGAAGCACTGCGTGTGCCTCGGTGATCTTGTTGATGAGGTCGTTCTCAACGTCGAAGGAAGTCTGACGGAGGAGGTCCTTGGTCACGACCACGTTGACGCTGTTGCGGTGAGGCTTCATGACAGCCTTCGCATAGTTGGCCTTCTTGGTGTTGGCTACGGCTGCCTCTGCACCCCAGTCTGCTGAGATGGCAGCGGAAGTGATGACAGGAACTTCACCGAGGAGGTCGGTGAGGACGGTTGCACCGAGCTGTGCTACGACGAGCTTCTCCTTGAGAGCCTCGACATAGCGAGCGGCCATAGTCTCGACGAGGTTTCCACCTTCAGCTGCTGTGCCAGCGTTCTGGCCCTGTGCTGCGCGGATGAAAGCTGAAGGTACCACTGCACCGTTGGCGGTGAGGCCCATACGGCGATACTCCTCTGCGCCCATCTCTGCGACCTCTGCCTCGAGGCCGGTGAGACCACGTCCCTCGGAGAGTTCACGGACGAACTTCACGAGGCTGAAAGAACGACCTGCCTTCTTCTGAAGCTGGTCAAGTTTCTGCTCGGCAGCCCTCTGCTCGGCAGCCTCCACCTGGTTGGCTGCATCGAGTTCCTTCACAAGAGCGTCAAGCTCTGAAAGGCCCCTCTGAGTTGCCTCTGCATTTGATGCGTCGATTCCCTTAACCTCGGCAACCTTCGCGTTCAGGTCCTTGCGGATTTCTGCAATTGTTCTCATGCTGTTTTTGTTTTTTGGTTGTTATTACTGAAGCAAGGCTGCCCTTGCAATACTTGTTGCTTTGTCCAGAGCGAGCTGGCGTGCTGCGGTCTCCTCTGCGGCCTTCTTGGCTGCTTCGTCCTCGCCACCCTTTGGCTCCTCAACGCCTTCAGCACGGAGAGCCTTGAGCTCTTCTTCGGCCATATCGAGACCCCTCTTGAGGGCGTTCGGATTTGCCGGTATGTTGACCACTGACACCTCGAGGAGTTCCTGTCCGGCATAGTAGTAGGTCTCACGAGTTCCGCCGATGGCTTCCTCGCCCTTGCCCCATGCGCCCTTGCCTACAGGACGGAAGCCTACAGACACGGCCTTGAGTGTGCCGAACTGGAGCTTCTTGTAGACCTTGTCGGCCAGTTCGTTCATGCCTTCCGGCTCGAACTCTACGTCCACCATGAGGCGCTTCTTTCCGTTGCTTTCCTCGATGTAGGCGTGGCCCTTTCCTATGATGTTGTCAGGGTTGTCGGTATCATCCCAGCCTCCGTAGACCTTGTGCTGGTAGCCGATCACTCCGTTGCTGTTGAACCTCTTGAGGTCCCAGTTGTCCTGATTGAGGACTGTGCCGGCAGAGTCGCGGGTACCGTCGGAAGCGACGAAGGTCATCTTGCGAGCTTCGTCCTTCTCATCCTTTCGGATCTCCGGTGACTCCAGGCACCTGAACATGATCTTCTGTTCTGCCATGATATGCTGTGTTATTTCTGATCGTTGTCTTTTTCCTTGCCTACCACTCCACTGTTGAGCGGATAAAGCATGTCGTCAAGGCCTTCCTTGTGCTCGTATCCCTCGAGGGCTCGCACTTCGTTACGCGAGAGGTAGCCGTCGAGAATTGCGTTGTGGTAGTATGCGCTGCGGGCCTGTGTGTCTCCTCTGAGAAGACCGTCAAGGCTGAACTTGATGCTGAACTTGTCCTGCTCATCGCTGAAGAAAAGCTTACGCTCCAGCTCTACCTCGAACTTCTTCACGATAGGGCGGAGTGTGTACTGTACGAACTGGATGGTCTGATGCTCGATGTTGCTGAAGGTGGCATGCGAGAGCTCGGCCACCATGTGCGGCGGGATGCCGAGGATCCTGCAGACATCCTGGATGCTCAAGGTCTCCGACTGAAGGAGCTGCGCTGCCACCGGATTCACCGAGAGCTGCTTGTACTTCACACCATACTCCAGGAGAGGCGTGTCGAAGTTCTGCGCTGCCTTCGCGAAGTGCTTCATGAAGGCCTCGTACTTGTCATCTCCCAGGTTGCCGTCCGTCTCCATGACGGCCTTGATGTTGCCTCCTTTGCGATAGAACTCACCGGCGAACTTCTCAGTGGCGAGTGACTTCGAGAGCGCCATCGCGTTGTACACGATAGGGTTCACACCGACAAGACCATCAAGGCTCACGTCCATGACATGGATCATCTCTGAGTCAGGGTAGACTCCGTTGAGGAAGTCGAAGTCCGGATCCGGCACGGTCACCTTGTAGTATTTCTTGCCGTTCACCACAGTGACGCGGACGTTGTTCGGATGCACCTGATGAAGTTCTACAGGGTACACTCCAGCGGCGTCTCTCTTGATGACGGCGTAGGCGTTGCCCCAATCCTTGAGCCAGGTCGTGAGGACAGCGAAGAAGTTCTCCTTGTTGGTGTAGCTGTTCGGTGCGTTGAGCAACTTTGTCACGCGATGATCCGAAGCCGAAGCGAGTCCGGTCTCTGTCATCCTGGTGACAGCCTTCGGAAGGCTGGCGATGTTCTCGGAGATGATACGGATGCCGGCATAGAACGCCGTGATCTTGAGCGCTGACTTATTGTCCACAGACACACCGAAGTCGATGCCCTGAGACACTGTGCTCAAGTCACCCACCACGTCGGCCTTGCTACCTACGCGCACGCTCCTCCTCTCCGACATCCATCGGGAGAAGGGACGAGTAAATATGGACCCTTGTCTTCTTTCGCCCATTTATCTGTTCCTGCTGTGATTGTACGCAAATATAGAACAAAGTAACGAGCAAATAGTGGACATTTGTCCATTTGTGTGAACTATTTGTTCACTTGCCTGTCGCGGTACTTCCTGAAGGCGTCATACGAAGGAAAGCGTGACTCTCCGAAGGTTTCCCTGCAAATGTCCTCAAGGTAGTCATAGACATCCTCCTGGATGGTGATGCCATCCTCTCTGAGGCGTCGCTTCGACTCTTCCCAGAAGGCCTTCAGGAATCCCGAACGGGTACCGAGTAGTCTCTGAATCTCTTCCATGTTGGCTATATGCTAAAGGTTCTAAGCTCGTGGTCCGCATAGATCTCGCCGGTCTCTCCGTTGGTGATGTTCAACCAACCTCCGACAGCGTCAACTGTGGCCACAACTCCGTCTATCTTGTTACGGCTTCTCGCCTTGTCCAGCTTGACGTTCGCGTTCGGATCAATGTAGACCACCACGTTCCTCATCATCCATCTGAACACCGGATTGAAGCCGAAGTTCATGTTGTGCTTGAGCACCTCTGACTCGAGGCGCTTCGTAGGGACGGACATGTATCTGATGTTCTGCTGATACTCGATGAGGACCTCCTCATACTTGCCGAACTTCGTCTTCAAGTCCCACATGCCCCAAGGGTCGAAGGCGATGCTCTTGATGTTGTAGTGACCCATCTCCAGGAAGAGCTGCTCCATGTACCAGTCCTCGTCGAGCACCTTGCCCGGGCAGACTGTGACCCAGCCTTCCTCCACCCAGCGCCGATAATCCACGCGGTCGTCACGGTTCTCCACCTTTGCCTCCGGAAGCACGAAGAGGAACTTCACATACTTGAAACGAGGGAAGAAGAAGGCCGTGGCGCTGATGTCGCCCTTCGATGCGAGGTCAATGCCGACATAGCAGTCCTCGCCCTCGAGCTGGCTCTCGTCGAACTGCTGGTTGCACAGTGCGACATCCTCGTCAGGTACCCACACCTTCGGAGCGTCCACCCACATGTTGAGGTTCTTCGTCTTGAAGCTCACGATGTACGTGCCGCCTCTGGTCTTGGCCTCGTTGTAGGTGCTACGCATGTACTCCCAGTCCAGAGACACTCCGAGGTTCGGGTTCACTTTCTGCCATACAGACTCATCCTCCCAGTCGTCATCCTCGTCCGGTGTGTACAGCAGGAAGAAGTGATCGTCCTCCAGAGGTTTCACCCCGGACATCTCCTCCTTGTATGCTTCAATGTCAGCGAAATAAGGGTTGCTGACGTCAATGCCGGCGGTGCTGATGCTGAGCACGAACGGCTGAAGGCGTGCGCCCATGCCGGTCTTGATGACATCGAGCATCTCGGTGTTCGGCCAGGCATGGCGCTCATCACAGACGGCGGCGTGAATGTTGAGGCCGTCCTTGTTCTTCGTGTCCTTGCTCAGAGGCTTCATGACTCCGTGGTTCTTGACTCCCTCCATCTTGACGCGGGAGTTCATTATCTTGACCCACGGTGCAAAGATTGACCCCTGGGCGAGGATAGCGGCGGCATCATAGCGAAGCTACGCCTGTTCCTGATCC